>JBMTWK010000027.1:0-13828 GCA_049452395.1 Prochlorothrix sp.
CCACGGGGGGTTTGCCCCTACCAGATTGGTTAAATCGCTAAAGTGGGATGCTCCCATCCTCTAAGACCCATTTGCCAAAATACTCAAGACAATATTCGCAACCCGCCGAATATCAGGGCGATAAAATTTACAGTGATGTTGATAGACAATTTGGCGATCGGGCACAATTTCCAAAAACAACCAATCATCCCCCGTCGAAATGACCCCATACTGAACCTGTTTGCCCAACTTATGGAGCGCCACTAACTCAGCCGCACACTGGCTTAATGCCTCTTCAACGGTTTTCTTTTTGGCCTCAATCACCACGATCGGATAATCCCCCAAAGTATCATTGGTATCATCCTCCTCCACCTTAGACACAATCAAATCACAGCGCCCCTTAAGCACCTCATCAACCTCTAGATACTCCTCATAGAGCACACTGTACCGCCCCTCCAATTGCTGGATAATATTCACCAGCATCGGTGTCAAAACCAAAGCTTTAACCGCCTCCTCGTTGCTATAAAACAACCTCAGAAAGGCTTGAATATTGGCATAGGCTTGATCGGAGATCTGGGTCTGTTCGGGCAGGGATAGAGCTTTTTCCTTCAGTTTATAACCAATTTTTTCGAGGTCTGTTTTGGTTTTAAAGTCGCTAAACATTGGGCAAACCTCCTGGGATGAAGCTGCAATTAAGGGGGGGCTGATTCCTGGGCAGTGGGGGCTAGTCGATCCCGCCAGAACTGGGCCAAAGCCTCCCGCTGATTAATGAGGTAAATACTCATCAAAGTTAAGCATACCCCAATCCTTTGGAGGGGGGAGAGGACTTCATGGAGCAAGAGGTTGCCGAAGAGGAGGGCAAAAACTGGGGTGAGGAAAGTCAGGGCGCTGAGGCTGGTGAGGCTACCTTGGGCGGCAAAGTAGAAAAAGAGAGCGTAGGCAATCGCCGTGCCAAACACCGTTGAGTAGGCCAGTGCGCCATAGTCCGCCAGGGTCAGCAGGCTCCAATCCGGCGTTTCCCAGGCCCAGGCTCCCGCCAGGAGGGGTAAACTCCCCAGCACCATGTGCCACCCCGTCGCCATCACCGGATCGCAGTGGCGCGAGACATAGCGGCTGACGATCGTCCCGATCGCCATGGACAGCGCCGCCATCAGCATTAACCACTGGCCATTATTAAACAGACTTGCAAACCACTGGCTAGGATCCCCCAGGACGATCGGCCCCAACGTGCCACCCCCCAGCCCCAAACTTCCCTCGGCCACGATCGGCAACTCCGCCAGCGGAGTCTGACCCAGCAGCGCCATCATCGGCAGTGCGATCGTCTGCACCACACCCTGCGCCGCCGCCAAAATCCAATCCTCTGGCAAGCCCAACAGGCTAATTCCACCAATGCCGATCGCCAGCCCCAGCCCTCCCCACAGTCCCAGCTTTTCACCAAACAACCACCCCGCCAGCAGCGCCACCGCCATCGGCTGCGAGTCAATCATCACCGACCCCAGCCCCGCCCCCGTGCGAAATAAGCCTTCCGCCAAAAACCCCTGAAACAACGTGCCATCAACCAACCCAAACCCCACAATCCACAGCCACGCCGTCCAGCCCTGGGGCTGGGGCCGTCCCATCAGCATCGCCGCCCCCAACACCAAAAACCCCGCCGGAAGTAACCGCAGCGTCGCCAACAGCAGCGGCGTAAGATGGGGCACCGCCCCCTTCATGGCCACCATAGCCGTCCCCCAAAAGAAAAATGGGGCAATCAGCAGAATCGATCGCTGGGGCGAAGCATTAAAAGCCATGGGCAATGCAGACTATAAATGTTAAGGAATATTAAAAGTATCTTAATATTGTTAAGCCAGACCTCAGTATAAGACGGCCTGACCCTGTGAATCAAGATGCAAGCACCGATGCAGACTCTGGGACCAACCTGGGGTAAACCTAAGATAAGGTCTGCCGATCGCTGGCCCCCCCGTAAACCTCACCTTCCCTATCGCCCATGATTTGGCCCTTTAAGCGACGGAAACGGAAAATTGCCCGCATTGTTGTGGACGGAGCCATTGATGGATCCACCCGGAAACATGTGCTCAAGGCCCTCAAGGACATTGAAGAGCAGAAATTTCCCGCTCTGCTGCTGCGCATCAACAGTCCGGGCGGCACCGTGGGAGATTCCCAGGAAATCTATAGTGCCCTTGTGCGTCTCCAAGACAAACTCAAAATTGTCGCCAGTTTTGGCAATATTTCCGCCTCCGGTGGAGTCTACATCGCCATGGGTGCCCCCCATATTATGGCCAATCCCGGCACCATTACCGGCAGCATTGGCGTGATCCTACGGGGCAATAATGTGGCGGAACTGCTCGAAAAGGTCGGGGTTTCCTTCACCGTGATTAAATCCGGCCCCTATAAAGATATTTTGTCCTTCGATCGCCCCCTCACCGATCCCGAACGCCAAATTCTCCAGGATCTAATCGACAGTAGCTACGGCCAGTTTGTCCAGACCGTAGCCCAGGGGCGCGGCTTAACCGAAGAAACTGTGCGCAGCTTTGCCGATGGCCGCATCTTTACCGGGGAGCAGGCTAAGGAACTGGGCTTGGTCGATCGCCTCGGCACCGAAGAAGAAGCCCGCCGCTGGCTAGCCGAACTCGCCGACCTGGATCCCGAAAAAGCCGAAACCACCACCTTTGACCCCCCCAAACCCGTCGTTAGCCGGTTTCTCTCCAGTCAAGTTCCGGGCTTTAGCACCTTGACACGCTACTCCCAGACCCTGGAATTTGAACTTTCTACAGCGGGGCAACCGCTTTGGCTCTATCGCCCCTAAGATAGATCTGGTCTGTTGAAAAGGAGGATGGCGACTGTGTCGTGGCGAGTCCGGGCAATTCGTGGCGCAATAACAGTGCCAGAAAATACAGCCGAAGCAATTCGGGAAGCGGTCACAGAGCTGCTAGATGAAGTGGAAGCCCACAACGACCTAGATCCGGGGGAGATTGTGAGCCTAACGTTTGCAGTCACCCGTGATCTAGATGCCATGTTTCCAGCAGCAGCGGCCAGATCCCGTCCGGGGTGGTCCGATGTTCCGTTGCTGGATGTGCAACAAATGTATGTGGAGGGGAGCCTAGAGCGGTGTATTCGGATTCTGTTGCACTTTAATTGCCCTGAACTTGCACCTCCTGTGCAGCATATCTACCTGCGCCATGCCCGCACCCTGCGGCCCGACTGGCTCCAGGCCAAGGTGGGCGTTTAATTGGCGATTTAGAGGTATTTTTGGGCACGAGAACCACGCCCCTACCTAATTTCCGGTTGGTTTAATGGGTGTTTTTGGGCGCGGAAACCACGCCCCTACCTAATTTGGCTGTTGGGGGCAATTCCTTCACCCTGGGCCGGAAGGAACTGCGGCGGCGGGGCTAGGGTGCGGTGGGCAACTGGGGCATGAGGCTGGCCATCTCGATCGCGCTCATGGCATAGCTCCAGCCTAGATTACTCTTAATGCCTGCCCGCTCTAGGGCTTGCTGGAGGGTGTCTACGGTGAGCACCCCAAAGACGATCGGCACCCCCGTTTGCACACTGGCCGCAGCAATGCCCTTAGCAGCTTCAGAGGCCACATAGTCAAAATGGGGGGTTTGGCCACGAATCACAGCCCCTAGACAAATCACCGCGTTATACCGCCCAGATTCGGCCAGCTTGCGGGCCACCAAAGAAATTTCAAAAGCTCCTGGCACCCAGGCATAGTCCACTTGCGTTCCCTGGGGATCGGGGTCAATACCATGGCGCTTGAGGCAATCTTGACAGCCTCCCAGCAGTTTTTCGGTCACCAGATCGTTAAAGCGACCAATCACGATCGCAAAGCGCTGGTTTTGGGTTTGGGTAAAGTTTCCTTCAAAAACGGCCATGGCATTCTTAACGAAATGAGGTAAGGAGAGGGGTGGAGGTTGCGACGCAGGAGCGCCGGGGAACGAGGAATAACGGCTATCTTGGCCTGATTGACGGGATGTGCGAACTAATAACAAAGCCCACCGATCGCAACCGGGTGGGCCGTTTAAACTCAAATACCCTACCTTTCAGCAGGCTCAGGTCAAAAACTAGGCAACGAAGAAGTTGACGATACCGATGACGATAACCAGGGCAACCCAAGCTAAGGAACCCACAGTGATCAAACCCTTGGCGCGGGGACCAACGGTGTCGCCAGCATAGGCAACGGGAACGCCCACAACGAGTACTAAAGAAGTCAGAACCAGAGCAAAGACCAACAGTTGGAAAATCGCTAACATTTGTTTCTCCCAGTGATTATGAAGCAGATCAGATAGATAGTTTGTAAGGTCCAAAACCCCAAGTGTGGGAGCCTTGCCCAAGTTTGGAGCCTTGGTGAGGTCACGGTTGGGCCGCGACTTGCCTCTAGCCGATCGAAGGTTGTTTTAGGGTCTCCGGCTAGGCTGCGGAAGTGACTGGATCCAGAAGCCGCACCCCCTGACCCAACCGGCAAACTGCCAATATTGTAATTCTGAATGGGCCGATTCCAGCGATCGGATGTGGTTTAGATTGCAAAAGTGTTGAAAATGGGTCGGGACTGCGTTGAGCAAGGGTCGCGATAGGGGGGTGAAAGATCGGTAACAGAGCGGGGACAGAGCCGCCATCAGGACCGCGATCGCCGCCCCTGGAGAATTTAACCCTCAGCCCTTAGCCCTCCACCTCCCCGATCGCGCCAATCTCCGCCGCCGCCTCTAGTTGCAGGCGCAGCACCGACCAATCCAGCCCCGTTGCCCCCAGTTGGGTCGTTGCTTGGGCGATCGCCGCCGCCTCGGCATCCGGAAACCGCAGCTTCACCGCCACCGCCACCGCTGCATCATCGCTGACCGTCTCGATCTCCCCTGGCCCCAGGCGATCGAACCACCACGATCGCACCTCCTCCCAGGTCGAGAGGGGCTTGAGCGATCGCAGGAAATCATACAACAGGGCTGTATTGTCCACCGCTTGAAGGTAAGGCAGCAACGATCGGCCTCGATCGCCAAACTTAAACACAACCTCCATCTCCAGCATCTCCAGCACCAACCGCCGCCGCTCCCGCTGCTCTCCCTGCTCCTCCCCCAAACGCATTCCCCGCTCTTCCCCCAAGCACATTCCCCGCACCTCACCCAAGCGCCTTCCCCGCTCTTCTCCCAGGCGGATCGTTTTCTGTTCCCATTCCAAATAGGCTTGACTGAGGGCCATAAGTGTTTCCTCCTCTTCTGATGGGGGTGGGTTGAGGGTTTCTAGGGCAATTTTCCAGTTTGCTAACAATTGTAGGGCACGATCCCGGTAGGGGGTGGTCTGGGGGAGAGCTAAGACTTCGCGGATGGCTTGGCACTGGCCCTTGCCGAGGAGGCGGAGCCAGAGGGTGTCTGGGGTTAGGGGGAGTTGGTGCAGGAGATTAGGTGCGGGAAACATGGGCGATCGCCTGCCGCAAACTTTGCCGCCAGTGGGGAGGCGTAAAGTCCAGAGTTTGGCAGATTTTGCTGGTGTCCAAAACCGAGTAGGCCGGACGTTGGGCCAGAGTGGGATAGTCTGCGGTGGCGATCGGCTGCACCCGCTGAAGCTTTAAGGGCCAACCCGCCGCTACGGCCTCCTCAAAAATAGCCAAGGCGAAATCGTACCAACTGGCCACCCCACTGTTGCGATAGTGGTAAATGCCCGACAAGCTCGGATCCTGATACAACCGGGGCATCAAGGCCGCAATCACTTCCGCAATATCCCGCGCCCAGGTGGGACTGCCCACTTGATCCGCCACAATCTTCACCTCGTCCCGGTCCTGCCCCAACCGGAGCATCGTTTTGAGAAAGTTGGGCCGATCGAACTCGCTGTAGACCCAGGCCGTGCGCAAAATCACCAGCCGATCGATCGGCGCTGCCAACAAAGCCCGCTCCCCCACCAACTTCGATCGCCCATAGATCCCCAACGGATCCGGGGCATCTTCTTCCCGGTAGGGTTTGTGACCAAAGCCGTTGAAGACATAATCAGTGGAAATGTGAATCAAGGCCGCATTGCAGGCTTGGGCCAAATGAGCCAGGGGACCGAGGGCCGTACCGTTGATCTGGAGCGCTAAATCGGGTTCTTCCTCAGCCCGATCGACCGCCGTATAGGCCGCGCCGTTCACAATCACATCCGGGCAAAGGGCCTTCACCGCCCGATAGAGCCGCTGGGTTTCAGGAGCCTCTAAGTCCTCGCTGAGGTGGGTGAGGTCAAACTGGGAGCGATCCCAGGGAATAACCGTCGTATTGTGATCCATCACCCCCTGAAGCGATCGGCCCACCTGGCCCCAACACCCCAGGATCAAAACCCGCAGCGGGCGATCGGGGGGGGAAGATCCCTGGAGGGGAAAGGGGCTGGCCTGAAAGGGGGGGGATAGTGCAATACTCATGAAAAGCTCTTAGGGGGGGGTCGGGTGGGCTGCGTCAAAGGGGGTCAAGCTTCGGGCACATCTCAGCGTTGGCAGCATCCAAGCTAGACATCCTGGGGGATTAGCCCGCTGGCCTGTCCTTCCTCGCCCAAGGGAGAGGGATCCAAACCCCCAACGTCCAACATATCAGGAAACCTATCAGGAAAGGAGTCATCCCCATGAGTAACCGAAGCAAACGCCTTCTGACCCTCGGCGCGACGGGTCTCGTGCTTGCGGCTGGAGCCGCCGCCTATTGGTATTGGCGCTTGCGTCCCGGTTTGGTGGGAGACTCCGATCGGCTGCTGGGGGCAGCGGCCCTGTTGTCCGAACAAGCCCTAATGGCCAGCTATGTCTCAACTGATTCCCCCACTTGGGACAATCTTGAAGCTCCGGCCTTCCAGGCGTTGCTGGGGAAACCTTTGGTAGAACTAGAGACCGAATGGAGCGAAGAAACAGGATTATCCTATACAGAAGACCTTAAACCCTGGATTGATGGGGTAATGGTGTCCCTGTTGCCCCCGACGGAGATTCGACCAGAGGGATCGCTGAATTTGCTGGTTTTGGTGGGCATTGGCGATCCCCTGCGGGCTAAGGTTTTTGCCGATCGGGTACGGCAGCAGAGCAACCTCACCGTCACCCCCAGTGACTACAAAGGCGTGGAGATTACTGAAATTGAAAGGGAGGGCAGTCGCCTCTATAGTGCGAATCTAGGGCGCTATCTGGCGATTTCCCCAGAACGCCAGTCGATCGAGCGCACGATCGACACCAGCCAAGGCGCAACAGCCCTAACCGATCAACCGGAAGTCGAAACAGCCCTACGATCGGCCCTGAACCTAGACCAACCCCTGCTTCAGTTCTATATTCCCGACTACGGCAGCTTTATCAATCAATTGCTCGTCGCCGCCCCCAATGCCGCCCCCTTACCCCCAGAAACCCTAGCCCAGCTTCAGCAGTTTGAGGGGTTGAGTGCAGGAGTCGGCCTAGAAGAAAATGGCCTGCGGTTTCAGGCCGTAGTCCGCTTGAATGACAATTTAGAAGGCACCAGTTTTGAGTCCTCACCCGGTCAGGTGTTGGAAAATTTACCCGACTCGACCCTAGCCCTGTTCAGTGGCCAAAACTTAAGCAGCCTCTGGCAAACCTATGTTCAGCAAGCGAGCCTCAACCCGCAATTGGGCGAAAGCCTCAATAATTTGCGTCGCCGCTTTCAGCAATTTGGGCTAGAGCCGGACCAAGACTTATTTAGCTGGATGACGGGGGAATTTGCCCTGGGAGCCGTGCCGAGTCAGGGGGGGATTATGGGCCAGTTGGGGCTGGGGGCTGTGTTGGTGCTGGAGAGCAGCGATCGGCCCACCACAGAGGCAACCTTGGACAAGCTCGATCTCCTTGCGGAGCGCAGCAATCTCCAGGTTGAAGACTCCACTGCCCCCAATGGCCAGCCCCTAACGAAGTGGATTCTGCCCCAAGGCATTTTCCAAAACGAAGTCCTACTGGGCTACGGCTGGCTAGATGGCGATTCCCTGTTCCTGGGCCTCGGTAGCGCCACCGTAGAAACCATGATCGACACCTCCCGGCCCTCCCTAGACGAAAACCCCACGTTTCAGGCCGCAGTTCAAGCCCTACCCCAACAAAATGCAGGCTACTTCTATGTCAATGTTTCCGACAGTGAGCAACAACTGCGGCAGAGTCCCATCCTAGGGTCGCTGGGGCTGGGCGGTTTGGGGACAGGCGCACTGGGAACGGGGCCATTGGGGCAGCTTCCGGCGCAGACCGAGGTTGCTTTGGGATCGCTGCAAAGTATTGCCATGACGACTAGCCAGCGCGATGCCAAGACCAGCCAAGTTGATTTATTTATTGCAGTGGAAGCCACACCAGCAGCGGCCCCGGAGGTAACCCCCGAAGCAACTCCCGAAGCAACTCCCGAAGGAGAATAAAAGGGTCCATCCCACTTTAGCGATTTAACCCACTGGGTAGGGGAAAACCCCGTGGTTGCCTGGTTTTGGCCCGAAGGGGGGAGCCACAGGGGCATGACCCCTACCCAGGTTCTTCCAAAGTGGGATGCTCCCGAATAAAAGCCGATTACAAATCGGTGATCCCAGGCAATTTAGCTATCGCCTAGGCAAATCCCCAGACCACGGGCTGTTTTGACCAAAGGACCGTTGAGATCCACCGTGGCGTAGGTTTGAATCGCCTCCGCGATCGGCACACTCACCACCTGCCGCTGTTGCCAAGTCACCATGTGGTCGTACTTTTCCTCAGCGATCAAGTCCACCGCTGCCACCCCAAAGGCTGAACCAATCAACCGATCGAGGGGCGACGGCGTTCCTCCCCGTTGGGTATGGCCCAGCACCGTCACCCGTGTCTCAGCCCCAAAGCGGTTACACAGTTGTTCCGAGAGATACTGACCCACCCCCCGCAAACGACATTCACCGAGATTATCCGTAAACGTTATCGAATCGCCGGATTCTGTCTTAACCGCCTCTGCTACCACAACAAGGGCGTAGTTTTTGCCTAATTCCTGGGTTTCCTTAATCTTACGGCCAATACTTTCCAGGTTATAGGGGATCTCCGGGATCAGAATAATATCAGCCCCTCCGGCAATTCCGGCACTAATGGCGATATGACCCGCATCTCGGCCCATAACCTCCACAATCATAATGCGGCTGTGGCTAGCAGCGGTGAAATGGAGCCGATCGAGGGCTTCCGTGGCAATATTCACCGCAGTATCAAAGCCGATCGATCGCTCCGTTGCCCCCACATCGTTATCGATCGTTTTGGGAATGCCCACCAAATTCCAGTTGCCCTGTTGGGCCAGTTTCCGCAGAATCGCCAAGCTACCGTCGCCCCCAACACCAATCAGAGCCGACAGTCCCAACTCATGGTAGCCCTCGGCAATATCGGGGGAGCGATCGATCACGCTGCCGTCGGCCATGGGGAAGGCGAAGGGGTTGCCTTTATTCGTGGTGCCGAGGATGGTGCCGCCCCGCGTCAGGATGCCATCTACGCGATCGAAGGTGAGGGGAATCGCACGGGGGGGACGGGCGAGCAACCCGTTGGTGGCCTCTTGAATCCCCAGCACTTCCCAACCCAGACGGCTAGCCCGGTGGGTTACAGCTCGGACTACAGCATTTAAGCCTGCGCAGTCGCCGCCACTGGTCAAAATTCCAATGCGCCGTTTTTCACCCATATTTTTAGAACGCTACAGAAAACTACAGAACACTGAACGGTAAAAAGTCACTGTTCACCATACCGGCCCAATTGAGCGGGGTGGGGCTTTAGTCCTGAAGTTTTAAGTTTCTGGGGGAACTGGCGACGGGGGCTTAGGGCGCTTCGGGGTCTAGCCCCAGGTCCCGCAACCGTTGGGCCAGTCGATCGGCCCGCTCCCGCTCCTGCTCAGCCCGCTCCCGCTCCTGTTCGGCCCGCTCCCGCTCGGTGGCAAGGGCTTGCAAAGTGTCTTCCAGCCGCTGCGAGACTTCTGTGTAGCTGGCGAAGGGGGCACCGTCGGGCCGCAATAGTTGCAGGTCGGTGGCCGTGGGGCGGAACTGAATACCCAGGCGGGGGCTGACCCATCCATCGAGGCTGTCGATCACCTCAAGGCCAGTTTTGCCGCGCAGACAGCCGTTGAGATCGTTACGATCGGGATCGTAGACATAATATTCTTCAACGCCATAGCGATCGTAGAAAATCTGCTTTCGGCACATTTCCTTGAGGGTGTTGCCGGGGGAGAGAATCTCAAACACAACTTGGGGGGCAATGCCGTTCTCTTTCCATTGTTGATAGGATCCTCGATCGCCCTTGGGCACCCCAAACGCCACCATGACATCGGGAGCTTGGCGCAGCTTGTTGTTGCCCTCCACGGGATACCACAGCAGATCACCAGCAACAAAAACCTGGGGATCCGGGGCAAAAAGACAGTCTAGATTGTATTGAATGACGGTAATCCAGCGGAATTGCTTGGTATTATCTGCCATGGGCTGACCGTCGCTGTCGGAGTAGTGAATTGGGGGATTAAGATCGGGAGTGGTGGGGGTGGGGGTCGGGAGTTGGGCAATCACGATCGAGGGGTCCTCATACGTGAGGGGCAAGTTTAGGTTCCAGTTTAACGCGATCGCACATCCGGGTTGCTGGGGCAGCGGGCAGCTTGCAGTTCCCTGGCAAACCCTATGTTTCAAAACTTCATAAAGTCAGCCCCAGACCCTCATTTCTCAACCTAGATCCAACCGCAAAGATCTTCTGGGGATTTTCAGTGATACGATCGGCCTCAAGATCAAAACACACCATTGGCTGGGGGTGCCCATCACATCATTGGGCTGAGATTACACCCTTAGAACCTGAGTCTGGGTCATACCAGCGGAGGGAAGCGTTACTATTTCGCCCATTTTGCCCATTTCGCCACCCTGAGACTGCTTCACACCTGAAGCTTACAGTCTGGCCTGTCTGGTTATGAGTCTTTCCTCCGCAACCGTGGAGGCAGCGGCTTAGGGCTGGGCAGTGGGGGCGATCGTAGGGGTAGTCCCCCAGTCGATTCGGCTTTGCTTTAGGAGTTCAAGACTTATGCGTGCAGACTGGATTGCCAAGCGCCAAGGACAGACCAACGTCTCCCAAATGCACTACGCGCGACAGGGCATCATCACCGAAGAAATGCACTATGTGGCTCAGCGGGAAAATTTACCGGCTGAGTTAATTCGGGAAGAAGTGGCACGGGGCCGCATGATTATTCCCGCCAACATCAATCACCCCAACCTAGAGCCGATGGCGATCGGCATTGCCTCCAAATGTAAGGTCAACGCCAACATCGGCGCATCGCCCAACTCCTCCGACCTGCAAACAGAAGTAGACAAGCTGCACTTGGCCGTCAAATATGGGGCCGATACCGTCATGGATCTCTCCACCGGGGGCGGCAACCTGGACGAAATTCGGACGGCTATTATTAACGCCTCCCCCGTGCCGATCGGCACCGTACCCATTTACCAAGCCCTGGAAAGCGTCCACGGCAAAATCGAAAACCTCACCGCCGATGACTTCCTCCACGTCATCGAAAAACACGCCCAGCAAGGCGTGGACTACATGACCATCCACGCGGGCATCCTGATCGAATATCTGCCCCTCGTGCGCAACCGCATCACCGGCATCGTCTCGCGGGGCGGCGGCATCATCGCCCGTTGGATGCTCCACCACCACAAACAAAACCCCCTCTACACCCACTTCGACGACATCATCGAAATCTTCAAGCGCTACGATGTCTCCTTTAGCCTGGGGGATTCCCTCCGTCCCGGCTGTACCCACGATGCCTCCGACGAGGCCCAACTCGCCGAACTCAAGACCCTGGGCCAACTCACCCGCCGCGCTTGGGAACATGATGTTCAGGTGATGGTGGAAGGTCCGGGCCACGTTCCCATGGACCAAATTGAGTTCAACGTGCGCAAGCAGATGGAAGAGTGCTCGGAAGCGCCCTTCTATGTCTTGGGGCCGTTGGTCACCGACATTGCCCCCGGTTATGACCACATTACCTCGGCGATCGGCGCAGCCATGGCCGGTTGGTATGGCACCGCAATGCTCTGCTACGTCACGCCCAAGGAGCATTTGGGTCTGCCCGACGCGGAAGATGTGCGCAACGGCCTGATTGCCTACAAAATTGCGGCCCATGCGGCGGATATTGCCCGCCACCGTCCGGGTGCGCGCGATCGCGACGATGAACTCTCGGCAGCTCGGTATAACTTTGACTGGAACAAACAGTTTGAGCTGTCCTTGGATCCCGATCGGGCGCGGGAATACCATGACGAAACCCTCCCGGCAGATATCTACAAAACCGCCGAATTCTGCTCGATGTGTGGTCCCAAGTTCTGCCCCATGCAGACCAAAGTAGACGCAGAAGCCCTGACCGAACTGGAAAAGTTCCTGGCCCAAGAGCAAGCCGAGAAGGCGACCGTCGGCGTAGGCTAGACCCTTTCGCGCCGCTTGGGGAACAGCTTTTTCCGGAAAAAGACTTTTTCAGTATAATTGCGGATCAAAAGGCATGGGCTAACCATGCTAGTGTAGGGTCCGGAGAAACATCTAGGAAGCTTCGGTTCACCCCCAAGGGGGTGGACTTTTTTTTTGCCCAGATCCGGGCAACCCTGGGGCTATGGTCCCAACCCCGCCCAGGCCAAGGCTTAAGCGGCGGCCAAATCGCTCAGGGCCAAGTGTTGCCGCAACCGCATCAAGCCATAGGTTTGCCCTAAGTTCAGGGGCAAGACAGAAACCCCCTCCAGCCGAGCTTGAACCCAGCCCTCTCCCCAGGTCCACTCATGGAACCCGTCAATGCCGCGACTGAGCAGCAGTTGCAGACGGTTCGCCTCCACGATCGCCACTTGATGGTCAATGGCCACCGGGCCGAGATAGCTGGTAAAGGTCAGGTCCGGCTTGAGGCGATCGGGCAGCGGCAGAACAAACTGTTGGGGAAAAAGCCACTGCTGAAACTGTTCGGGACGAAGCAGGCTGTCCCGCACCTGGTTGGCAGAGGCTGAAAGTTCAATGCGAAGGCAGCTTTTTTGGTAAATCCCAAACATGGCGTGATAGTTCAGAAGGTTAATCATGAACGTTAGCGATCGCCTTTACTATAACGTTGATGCTGGCCGAAAAACCCTAGCCCTCCCCCACCCCCCGTAAACCTACAGATCCAGCGGCGCGATCGCCCCACCCAGATCTGCCAACACCAACCGCAGCAAAATTTGACTACTTTGGAGCAACGCCCCATAGCGGGCCAAGGGTAACCACCCCCCCTTCTGCAAAAAACCGGGGAAAGGGTGGGCCGCGTGGAAGCGATCGAGGCTCTTGAGAAACAAAGCCAAAAGCGCGGGCGATCGTGTAGGTTTCCAGACCAAAGCATCCAACAATTGCCAGCTACAATCCCAAAGCTGACTTTGGCTAAGCGGCAGCGAGTCAAGGGAATCCCCCAGTAACGAGACTCCCTGCCAGGGATTTTCCCTTTCTAGGCCAGATTTTGCCCTTACTGCACCAGATTCCGAGCCACTAGGCCGCAAATCCCCAGAACTCACCATCTCCTGCAACCACTGCAACACATCCACAATACCAGCCTGCTCCAGTTCCACCGCCACCTGCTGCAACCGCTGACAACAGCGCCCATGGTGATACTGCGCCTGCCATAGCAGTTGGTCATCCCCAGCCCAGGGAGGAGGCGGTACTGGGTCCGGGACAGCGTACCCAGGGGGGCGATCGGGGGGGTGCTGGAACCAGGATTGCAGCCAGCGATCGAGGACCAAAGGCGTTGCCGTCCAGACCCAATGGTGGCGATCGTCGATGTGGATCCGCCAACCGCGATCGGGAAAGTGGGGCAAGACCCACCGGGCTAGGGTTAGGGGCGTGATGGTTTGGGGGGCCAAGCTTCCGGGGGCTAAACTTTCAGGTGCCAAAATTCCGGGGGCCAAAATTCCGGGGGCCAAGCTTCCGGGGGCCAAG
>JBMTWK010000028.1:0-13797 GCA_049452395.1 Prochlorothrix sp.
CTGGTTCCCATGCTCCGGCGTGGGAACTCTTGGCAGGCGCTCCAGCGCCCTCTATTTCTGGTTTTTCTGGTTCCCATGCTCCGGCGTGGGAACTCTTGGCAGGCGCTCCAGCGCCCTCTATCTAAGCCAGTGCAGGGCTAGGAAAACGCAGGAAGCTGTTGTAAGACGGGACGCAGAGCGTAGGAACGAGAGAGGACGGGTTGTTAATTGGCGATCGCAGGGAGGAAGAGGCCGATTGCAAATCGGCGATCCCAGATTGGCGATTCTGGTTGGCGATTCTGAAGAGGAAGAGGCCGATTGCAAATCGGCGATCCCAGATTGGCGATTCCGGTTGGCGATCGCAGGTTGGCGATTCCGGCTGGCGATCGCAGGGGGGAGGAAGAGGCCGATTGCAAATCGGCGATCCCAGATTGGCGATCGCAGGTTGGCGATTCTGGTTGGCGATCGCAGGTTGGTGATTCTGAAGAGGAAGAGGCCGATTGCAAATCGGCGATCCCAGGTTGGCGATCCTAGATTGGCCATCCTAGATGAGGATTCCAAATCGGCGCTTCCAGACTATATAGTCTAGGGGGGAGTTGCTCTCTCCTTAGATTTAGTACCCTAATGACCCCTTGAGGAGTGTTCTCACCATGGCTCAGTCTCACCTTATCCGGCCTCTGTTCTGGGGAAGCAGTTTGTTGGCGACTGTGGGCCTTGTTTTGGCCGCCCCTAGCCCCAGCCATGCCGAGAACCTGACCCGTTCCAGCAGCACCGAAGCCTATATTGCCTGTGGTGCAGCGCTGCAAGCTGTGGGATTAACGGCCCAGGAAACGGCTACGGTTTGTGCCCAAAGTCTACGGCCTGCGGAAATTGCGACCTGTGCGACGACGATCGCGGAGTCGATCGCAATGACAACGGGCAGGGAAGAGCTGGATCTGTCGGCTTCAGGCGTGCTGCCCCTGACGATCGTGGAAAGCTGCTATCAAGTGCGCCGTCCCCTAGCCTTGGGGGTTTGTGTGGCGGAAATTCAGGCCCATGAAGCCTTTTTAGGACAGACCGCCTTAGTGACTCCGGTGCTGGAAACCTGTCGCCGTAGCCGTCTGCCGGATGTTTTGGCGAATTGTGCCGTGGGATTGGCGGAAACGACGGAATTAGACGAGCAAACCCTGCTGAGCACTTGCCTTTTGGGCGAGGCGGAGCATTTTGAGTTTTCAGGAACCC
This sequence comes from Prochlorothrix sp., assembly GCA_049452395.1. Lineage (GTDB taxonomy): Bacteria > Cyanobacteriota > Cyanobacteriia > Prochlorotrichales > Prochlorotrichaceae > Prochlorothrix. The sequence continues at coordinate 1,201 of JBMTWK010000028.1, forward strand.
GCTAGGCCATGAATCTGCTGTTTTGGTCCACCCCGATCGGCTATTTGGGATCGGGGGCCGGGGGCGGTGTGGAACTGACCTTGGTCAATGTTGTCCAGGGGCTAATGCAGTTGGGGCATCGGGTCACGGTGGTGGCCGCAGCAGGATCGGCGGCGGGGGTGCAGGGGATGCTCAATCCGGCGATCGGGGTCACTTCGCTTCAGGTCATTGAGGTGGAGGGGGTGGCCCCGGTTTCGGCCCAGCACCAAGGGCGCGACACGCCTGTGACGATCGGCCCCGACAGTCGTTTAGTGGCTATGGGTGAGGTTGTGCGGCGGATTCAGGGGGATTTTGACCTGATTCTGAACTTTGCCTACGATTGGCTTCCGTTGTATTTAACGCACTTCCTGGAAACCCCGCTGCTGCATTTGATCAGTATGGGTTCCCTCAGTGCGGTGATGGATGAGGCGATCGATCGGGTGCTGCAAACCCACCCCCACCACATTGGGGTCCATACACGGGCGCAGGCGGCGACGTTTCCCTTTGGCGATCGCTGCCACTGCCTCAGCAACGGTCTCGACCTCTCCCGCTACCAGTTTAACCCCCAGCCCCAGCCCACCCTCGCTTGGGTCGGTCGCCTCACCCCCGAAAAAGGCTTGGAAGACGCTTTGGCCGCAGTAGAGCAGTGTCAAATCCCCTTAAAAATCTGGGGGAAGCTGGAAAATCCCCAATACTGGCAGGATTTGCGGTCGAAATATCCAAAGGCTCCCGTCAGCTACGAGGGCTTTCTGTCTACACCAGATTTGCAACGGCAGTTGGGGCAGTGCCAAGGGCTGCTGATGACTCCGCGCTGGGTGGAGGCGTTTGGTAATGTGGCGATGGAGGCGTTGGCTTGTGGGGTGCCGATCGTGGCCTACGATCGAGGGGGGCCGTCGGAGATTGTGCGATCGGGGCAAACGGGCTGGTTGGTGGAGCCGGATTCGGTGGCGGGGTTGGTGGCGGCGATCGATCGTCTGCCGGAGTTGGACCGGGGGGCCTGTCGTGCCCAGGCGGAGGCGGAGTTTTCGTTGCGGGCCTTGGGCGATCGCTATGAGCGTTGGTTTGCGAGGGTTCTGGGTTTGTCCTAGCAACTGGCAAGCCTGGGCATTGAATCCTTTAGCCTCTAGGTAAACGTTGAATTTCCTAGGTAGGGGTTGGGTTTCCCAACCCAGTGAACCCTAGCCGATCGCAGACCAAATGCACCCCCAGCCTTGTGGCTGTGAGAGATTGCCTTGGGCGGGAAACCCCCGTCTCTACGGTTTGGGTAAACGGTTGAGATCAACGTAGTAAGGGGACGTGAGGTTGCCGCTGATGACGCTACAGGGCTGATCTGGCTCGCCGAGGTCGCTTAAGACCCAGGTTGCGCCGCTAAAGTCGTGATTGTAGGTGTAGCCGTTGACGGTGACGATCGTCGGCAGTCCGGCCCCCGTTGCGGCTTGGACCCCCTGGGTAGAGTCCTCAAACACGATGCAGTCTTGGGGATTTAACTGCATTTGTTCTAAAACGTAGCGGTAAATTGCCGGATCGGGTTTTTTCGCGGCGACAATATCCCCCGCTGCAATGACTTCAAACCAGTCGGGTGCATCGGGGGCAAGGGCGGTTTGCAGGACCGTGAGGGCATTGTCAAGGGCGCTGGTGGTGGCGATGGCGAGGCGCACTCCGGCGCTGCGGGCTTCTTGGAGTAAGCGAATCACACCGGGACGGGCTGCGATCGTGCCTTGGCTGAGAATTTCGCCGTAGCGGCGGCTTTTGTCGCGGTGAAGCTGTTTAATCCAAGTATCTAGGACTGGGGGAGATTGGGGGACGGCGGGGGGATAGTGCTCTGGCTTGAGGTAGTGTGTTAAATAGTGGCGAATGCGCTCTTTTCCGCCCGGTACCTCCAGCAGTTCGCCATAGGTTGCGATCGACCAATCCCAGTCCAGCCCCGCTGCGGCGAAGGCTTGGTTAAAGGCAATGCGGTGACCATCGCGCTCGGTTTCGGCGATCGTCCCATCAACATCAAAAATTAACGCTTTTGCGACCATATCCAGTTATCTTCCCTCGTTTTGACCAAGACCCCTCACCCCCGTCCCCTCTCCCAAAGCGGGCGAGGGGAGAAAGTTCTGTCTGACAGAGTACAATAGGGGTCGTGAAGTAAGACTTCAGTCCCCAGCTTAATGGCTGTTTGGACGATTGTTGTTTCAGCACCTCCAACCATGCAAACTCCCCAGAGCGTTCAGGACCATCTCACCCCAGAGAGTCTGATTACCCCCGATAATGTTTCCATTTCCATGCTCTATGACCTCTTTGAGCGGGCTTTTATGGATGTAAGCTTCGACAAAGATGGGGATTTGATGGTCAGTGAGGAGGTGAAGTGCTTTGTTTTTATTAATGAGGCCAACTGCGATCGCATTCGGTTGCTGACGTTGTTTGGGCTGGATCCCCAGGCGAGTCGCAGTGAGTGCTTGGAAGCGGTGAACCGGATTAATAGCGAGTATGTGCTGGTGCGGGCCTATTTAGGGTCAGAGACCCTGGCTTTTGACTATGAGATTCTGATTAAGGGCGGGATTACCCAAAAGAACTTTGTCTTAACGGTGAAGCGCTTCTGTAGTATTCCTCGCCAAGCAGTCCGGGAATATGCTCAGGATATCGTCGGTTAGGGAGCTTCTGTGATGCGATCGATTTTAGCAGCGGTCCTGGGGGGAACCTTAGTCCTCGCGGGCTGCGAAAGCCTTAGGCCCGATCCTTTGGCGACGGCTCCGGTGTTGGATTTGGTCCTAATTGAGCAGCAGGTGCATCAGTTAACCAATGAGCAGCGCATAGCCTACAATTTGCGCCCTTTAGCGACGGATGACGTGCTGGTAGACATTGCCCGCGCCCACAGTCAGGACATGGCCGATCGGGAGTATTTTGAGCATGTTACGCCGGATGGGGTGACCCCTGCCGATCGGGGCTTTGCCCAGAACTACCACTGCCGTAAGGATTATCCCGGCTACTACACTGAGGGGATTGCGGAGAACCTCTACATGACCGATCGGTTTCATTCGGTGACGACCTATAACGGTGTTCCGACGGCGTACCAGTGGATGACGGAGCTAGATATTGCTGAGGCGACGGTGCAGGGCTGGATGGACAGTCCGGGGCATCGGAAGAATATTTTGACGGAAACCTACGATCGGGAGGGCATCGGCGTATTTTTAGACTCAGAAACCCTAAAAATCTACGTTACCCAGAATTTTTGCTAATTAACAGGCCGGGAGCATCGGGTGCATTTCACTTTAGAAGAACCCTGGTAGGGGTCGTGCCCCCGTGGCTCCCCTCTTTGCGCCAAACCAGGGCAACCACGGGGGGTTTGCCCCTACCTCCCAAACCAGGGCAACCACGGTCCAAACTCCAGGGCAACCACGGGGGGTTTGCCCCTACCCTATCCCTCGTCCACATACCGTAGGGGTTGGGTTTCCCAACCCAAAGCCATTCTCTCTGGGGCTGTAAACCTGCGAAATAGTGGCTATAGGCGTGATTTAGAGAATTTTATCGAGGCCATAGACCAGGGACTTCAATTCTAGGACTTTACGCACCGACAGCAAAACTCCCGGCATATAGCAGCCCCGATCGCTGGTGTCGTGGCGAATGGTATAGAGTTCTCCCGGTGCGCCAAAGAGGATTTCTTGGTGGGCGATGAGGCCCGGTAGGCGGACACTGTGGATGCGGATGCCCTCACCGGCTGCGCCTCCCCGTGCGCCCGGTAGCTTTTCGGTTTCGGTGACGAGGGGGGAGTTGTAGGACTTGCCAAGTTCCGCCAACAGTTGCGCGGTCTGTACGGCGGTGCCGCTGGGGGCATCGGCTTTTTGGTTGTGGTGGAGTTCAATAATTTCGACATGATCATAGAAGCGGGAGGCTTGGATTGCGGCCTGTTGCATGAGGACAACGCCGATCGAGAAGTTGGGAATGACCAAGCAGCCAACGCTGGCTTTATCGGCAAAGTCGGCGAGGTCTTGGAGTTGCTGTGGACTCAGGCCCGTGGTGCCGACAACGGGACGCACGCCGTAGGCGATCGCCGATCGCACGTTGTTATAAACACAATCGGGGTGGGTAAAGTCGATGACGACGGGTAATTGCTTTTCCTGGGCCGCAAAGGCGAGGGTTCCTTCTAAATCGTTGGTAATGGGGATTTCTAGGGGCTGGTAGCCAATGAATTCGCCGATATCCTGGCCAATGTGTTCGGGGTTGCGGGCGAGGGCGGCGATTAAGGTCATGTCTTCAGCCCGATCGACGGCCTTGATGGTCTCCCGGCCCATTTTGCCGGTGGCTCCGTTGACGACGACGGGAATGGGGGCGTTGGGGGTCATGGGGTTCGCTCCTGGGGAGGTGGGTTGGGTTTTGAGGGGTTGCGTTGGCTAGGAAGCGCGTTTTGTATCCTACGGGATCGGGGGGACGGTCTGGGGGGGGATGGGCTGGTCAGGTGCTAGAGACTCGTTTTTTCCTGGCATTTGCCATAGACTGACTGGAGATCCTTTTGGGGCAATTGACCCTGGTACCGTGTGCCAACGGATGAAGAATGCAACACGCCGCTCCCGGCCCTTAACTAGCCCGCTACGCTTCAGCACCATTCACACTATTTCAACAGGGTTATGCAGTGGTTCTCAGCAGTCCAAACCTGGTGGCAACGATCGACTCAAACCGCCCAACCGAGCCTGAGTGAGCAATGGCCCCGATCGGCCTTGATCTTGGGTCTGTTTGCGACGACTGTGGTGGGGGGGTTGAAAGGTTTGGGCGAAACCAATTTGCCAGGTCGGGGTTGGCTCCAGGGGATGGAATTTGCAGCCTATGACGGCATGATTCGCCTCAAACCGGCCCAGGACGCTGACCCTCGGATTGTGGTGGTGGGGATTACGGAAGATGATATCGATCGCTACCAAACGCCCCTGCCCGACGAAATTCTGGCCCAAGTCCTGAGCACCCTTCAGAGCTACCAACCCCGTGTCATTGGCCTAGACCTTTACCGCAATACCGAGCATCCACCGGGCACGGAGGCGCTGGCCGAGCAGTGGAACGCCCCGAATTTGGTTGGCATTTTGGAACTGGGCACCGGGGACAGAAATTATGTTCCGCCGCCCCCGGCTCTCCCTGGGGAGCAAGTGGGCTTTAATGATCTGCTCCTCGATCGCGATCGGGTGGTGCGCCGGTTTATGCTGCTGGCCTCCAAGGGCGATGAAACCTACTTTTCCTTTGCGTTGCGCGTTGCGTACCGATACCTCCAGGACCAGGATCCCAACTTTAGCCTTGCCAATGCGCCGGACCATCCAGACGGTATTTTCTGGGGCGAGAGCCTCCTAACTCCCCTCAATGCCCAAGCGGGGGCTTACCAAGGCGAGGACGATCGGGCCTATCAACTGGTTTTGAATTACCGCACCCCCTACGATGTGGCCTCGGTGCTCTCCATCAGTGCGGTGCTGGCCAATGCTTCGACACTCCGGGATCAAGTCCACAACCAGATTGTGTTGATCGGGAATGTTGCCCCCAGCAGTAAAGACCTCTTTTTTACGCCCTATACCGGCGCACATCGATCGCGATCGGACGCAGACCCCCGCCCCGTTGCCAGTACCCGCAACCCCTACAGCGACATCTATGGGGTCAATCTCCACGCCCACATTATTAGTTATCTGCTCGATCTCGCCGAAGGGACGCGCCAACCCCTCCAGGTGTGGCCGGAGTGGGCGGAGTGGGTGTGGCTGTCGCTGTGGGGCTTTGTGGGGGCGGGTCTCAGCGCCCGTCTTCAGCATCCTTTGCACTGGATGGGGGCGGTGGGTGGCTCCGGTTTTGGCCTGCTGGGGCTGCACTATGGTTTGCTCCTCCAAAATATTTGGGTGCCCGGTATTGCGCCGCTGCTGAGCCTGGGGACGGGGGCGATCGGCACCGTGCTCTATGGCAACTACCAAGTGCAGCGGGAGAAACAGTATCTGGCCCAACAGGCCCAGGCCCAGCAAGCTTCCATTGCCCTGCTCCAGCAACTGATTGCCAACAATCCCCCCTCAGGGGCCACGGATTTGGTCAATGCAACCTTAGATGAGGCGCGATCGGCCCAGGGGGGCCAGCCCATCCGGCCCATCCGGCCCACAGTCCCCAACCCTGGCCCATCCCTAAATGCGGCGCTGGATTTCGCCCCGGATGCTGCCCCAGATGCTGCCCTGAATGCTGCATTGGGCGCGGGGGTCCGGCTACCCGCTGACCCCAACGCTCCCCTTCCCCGGTCCTTTCCTGCCCCATCTCTCGCCCAGGCAGACCACCCAGAGACTGCCTACCCCGAAGCCTACACCGACACCTATAGCACCGATACCTATGACGACCCCTACACCCCTGGGGAGCGCTCAACCGCCGCCGAGCCGCTGACGACCTCCGAAGCTAATCCTTTTCCTGCCTTTGCTTCTCCCATGGGCAGTGATTTGGCTCCTACTTTGATTGAAGAGGATAGCAGTACCTTTGAGGGGGAGGACGACGATCGATCGGCGTTTCTACCGTCTGTCTCGCCCCAGGGCCTTTCCCCCGTAGATTTCACCACGAATCTGCCCACCTTACCCTTTGATAACGGCTTGCCTCCCGTCACCCCTTCCCCCAAACACTTGGCCTTCCCCGGCTACGTTGGCCACATCCCCACCCTGCCTTCGGAAGTTCCTCCCTCTCTGCCGCCTTCCCAAGCCTTGACGGGGGCTAATCCCGGCAATATGGGCGGTTCTGGGGCAGTTAATGCTAGTTCTGGGCGCTCCTTTATCCCTGCCGCCCGTTCTGAAAGCCCAGAGACCTTGGGGGGAATTTTGGCCAATCGGTATCAAATTCGATCGATCCTGGGGGAGGGGGGCTTTGGGGTGACCTATATTGCCCAGGACCAACAGCGCCCCGGTCAGCCGCACTGTGTGATTAAGCGGCTCTGTCCTGCCCGTCAGGATGCCCGGTTTTTGCAGGTGGCCCGCCGTCTTTTTAAGAGTGAAGCGGAAATTTTGGAGCTGCTGGGCAAGCACGATCGTATTCCCCGGCTTTTGGCTTACTTTGAGGAAAAATGCGAGTTTTATCTGGTTCAGGACTTTATCCCAGGGGAGTCGCTGAGCCAAGAACTCCAGCCCGGAGAGCAGTGGCCACTGGAGAAAACCCTTGAATTTCTGCGGGAGTTGCTGTCTGTCCTCGATTTTATCCACGATCGCCAGGTGATTCACCGGGATTTGAAGCCAAGCAATATTATGCGGCGGCAGGATGGAAAACTGGTGCTGATTGACTTTGGGGCTGTGAAATATCTCAATGCACCGGGAAAAGATGCGGTTGAGGCCAGAACGATCGCCGTAGGGACTCCGGGCTATGCGGCACCGGAGCAAATGGCGGGACATCCCCAGCTTAATAGTGATCTCTATTCCTTGGGGATGTTGGCGATCCAGGGTCTGACGGGTATTCCGCCCCATTTACTGAAGCTAGACCCCAATACGGGGGACTTAAACTGGCGCAGTTACCTCGATCGATCTCTGCCCCTTTTCCCCATTCTGGAGCGCCTCACCCACTTCAACTGCATCGATCGCTATCCCAATGCCGCCCAAGTCTTGCAGGACTTAAACCGCCTCTAAGCCCGATCGGCGAAATGCTCCTAGGGCAGATTAAACTCCGTGCGCAGCCAGTAAGCCACCACGATACAGAAAGGATCAAATTTAGAATTTCCGTCTATATCGGGCTGTTTTTGGTAGCAAGACTCTAAAAGCAAGGCGGCTTCTGCTGGATCTTGAAGATTAATTTCTATAAGGGGATACAGTGCCTCAATGCGCATTCTGTTGAGATCCTTAGCATTCAGGTTTAAGACTGTAATTGTTGCATCGGCTTGCCGCTGAACTGGGTTGCTTTGCGTTAGATTTGCTTCGATCGCACCAGTCTGGATGTTGTAAACAAAGTAGGACTCACAGTTTGGATCTAGGGGTGAGACGGGGATTATGTCATCTTCCCGGTAATCACCGCAGTGATCGGGATATTTACGTCGCTGTTTGGGATCCTCTGGATCGGTAGGCAGGGGACCACAGGAGGCGAGTAAATTGCTATAGGTGACTGCTAAAGGGTTGTTTTCGTTGGGATCCTTGGTTTTACCCTGAGGATCAAAATGTTCGATATGGCTGAGCGTTTGGGTAATTCGCTGGCAACAGTAGCAGCAAATCCAGCCTTGTTCCGCTAACAGAGCCTTGTGAACACAAGTTCTGACGCTTTCTGCCTCTAGGGGTTGACCATCTGCACCCCGTTCTCTCCCCCCTAAGCCGTGATAGTTATAGTTGGTTACTTCTGGTTGGGACAGTTGTTTTTCTCGCCAATTCCGCAGCCGATCGGGTTCTGGCTGCTTGTGAATATATTTCATCCTTGTTTATCTTCCCAAGACTCGTTTATCTTCCTAAGACTTCACGGCGCTTAATGACCCAATCTGCTCTGACCAGTTCTGGCGCATCGTCTTGCAGGTTCTGGAGCAGGTCAAGGCGGAGCTGCCGCGCTTCCGTCAGTTGCCCCTCCTCAATCAGGCGAAAGAGTCGATCGAACTGGGTTTTCATTTGGCGCGATCGCTCTGGGGTGTCCATAATGGTTTCCAAAATCCGGTTGCTGTCTTTGCCATAGGTGCGAACTTGTTCACAAATCGTGCCCTGAGGCGAGGGAACCAGGAGATAAACAGACTCTAGATTGGTGATAACTTGGGGAGAGTGGGTAGTTAGGATAAATTGGCAATTGGGGAAGGTTCGGCAAAGTTTTTCAATAACTTTGCTTTGCCACTGGGGATGTAAATGCAGTTCAATTTCATCAATCAGCACCACCCCCCGACCCTGGAGGGGTTCCTTTAGCGCCGGGTTGGCGATCGCGAGTCGTCGTGCCAAATCTCCCGCTAAGGTTAAGAGATTTTTTTCCCCATCCGAAAGCTGAGTGACCTCCAGGGTTTGCTGGTGCTTCTGAATCGTCATCCGGGGCGGATCATACTCACGCTGAACCCGTAACTGACTAAAACCGTCCAAAAGGGTCTCACAGGCGTGGCGAACGGCTGTCAACTGAGGGTCTTGGTAGTGGGGGTTATCATACAGCCGCTGTTGATTCTCCAGATCCTCGCGGCAGCGAAACCACTGGAAAAAATCAGAGAATCCCGGTTTTTGACCTGTTAATGCATTTTTATAGGTCTCTAACTGTCTTAAACTTGCCTGACCTTTTGAATGCTTCTCAATGCGGCTAAAGGAGCGGTGGACTGGATATAGCACTAAGACGGGGAAAGAAAGGTTGGGGTTTTGCTCAAACTGCTCCCGATACTGGGTTAGCCAACGATTAAGCTGATCATAGTCAGATTTCGCCTTTAGATTTATCCCTGCTCTGGTAAGGGCCAATTGCCACTGAAAGGGGGATTGACTGGCTGGGAGCCAAGGATGATCGGAGGAGGCTGTGAGGGAGACTGTTGTCTGGTTATTTTGATTGCTAATGTCAAGACTCTGGAGAGATTGGCGGTTTTTCTTAGGATTTTCAAGGCGGTCAGTGACACAGGACAGTAATACCGAGATGGCCTCTAAAATACTCGATTTACCGCTGCCATTGCCGCCAATGAACACGATCGGCTGTTGTTCCCCCGCCCAAAAGGGTTCTGGTTTTAAATTAAGGGTTTGATCGGCTAGACCCCGGAACCCTTGTAACTCTAGGGATACTAATTTCATGGTTCACAGCGAAAACAGCAAACGTAGCGAAAAGCCGATTTCAAATCGGCGATCCCAGGGGGACGCTTCCGGGGGTCTCTGCGACTCGACGCAGGTTTCCCAGGATCCTTGTAAGGTGGGCATAGCCCACCCTATCTGTTGTGCCTAGGCGGGGACGGTGACCCGATCGACCCCTGCAAGGCCAAAGGCGCTATGGAGGGCTTGGAGGGCTTCCACCCCTTGGTCTTCATCGACAAGACAGCAGATTTTGATTTCTGAGGTGGCGATCATTTGGATATTGATGCGCCGATCGGCCAGGGCCTTGAACAGCTTGGCCGCAACCCCCGACTGGTACATCATCCCCGACCCCACGGCGCTGACCTTGGCAATGGCGGGATTAATTTCAACAGCCCCAAAGCCCAACTCCGGCATAATCGCTTCTAGGACGGTTTTGGCGGTTTCTGCATCGCTACGGGCTACGGTACAGGCAATATCACGGGTTAGCTCTGCCCCTTGGCGACGGCAGCGCTGGGACTGAATGATCATGTCCACACTGATTTGATGCTCTGAGAGCAGCGAGAAGATTTTAGCGGCCATGCCGGGGCGATCGGGGACGGCGCGGATTGCCAGTTGGGCTTGGTTGCGATCGAGGGCTACACCGCGCACCGCAGGGAGGTTTGTGGGCGAATTTTCCGGGTCTGCGGCCTTGAGATCGGCGGAGTCTACCTCAAAGGTTGTGCAGAGGGCGGCGATCGCCCGCTCTCGATCGCTGGCGGCTACAACACAGCTTACTTTCACTTCCGAGGTGGAAATCATTTGTAGGTTAATCCCGGCATCGGCGAGGGACTGGAACATCTGCGCTGCCACACCGGGCCGACCAATCATGCCTGCCCCTTCAATGCTGACCTTGGCAATCTCCCCGTCGGTCATCACCGCTGCGGCTTCACTGCTGCTGCTTTCTCCCCCCAGGACCGGTAAGAGCGCTTCTGCCACTGCCTCAGCCCGTGCGAGGGAGGCTTTGCCGACGGTAAAGGTAATATCGTTACTATTGCCGTCGTGGATGGACTGGATGATGAGATCGACATTGAGGCTACGATCGGCCACTTCCCCAAAGAGTTTGGCGGCAACGCCGGGACAGTCGGGGACATGGAGCAGGGCGACCTTGGCTTGGTCGCGATCGAACTCGACTCCATCGACGGGGCGGGCAATTTCTAGACCTTCTAGGGATCGGGGTTTGGGCGGGGGGGACACCACGCGGGTGCCCGGTTCATCGGTCCAACTGGAGCGCACGACTAAGGGCACGCCGTAATTGCGGGCAATTTCTACGGCACGGGGGTGGAGGACTTTGGCCCCTAGGCTGGCTAGCTCTAGCATTTCGTCAGCGGTAATTTCGGCCATGAGCTGGGCTTCTGGCACCAAACGCGGGTCTGTGGTCAAAATCCCCGGTACATCGGTGTAAATTTCGCAAAAATCAGCGCCTAGGGCTGCGGCAAGGGCTACGGCGGAGGTATCGGATCCCCCTCGGCCTAGGGTGGTAATTTCCAGGTCTTCCCCGTGGCTAATGCCCTGGAATCCGGCGACGACGACGACTTCGCCTTGGCTGAGGGCGGCTTGGATGCGATCGGGCTTAATTTCCAAAATCCGGGCGCGGGTATGGTGGGGTTCTGTGACGATGCCCACCTGTGCGCCGGTCATCGATCGGGCGGGTTGTCCGAGGGTTTGGAGGGCCATGGAGAGGAGGGCGATGGAGACCTGTTCCCCGGTGGAGAGCAGCATGTCCATTTCCCGGCGGCTGGGATTGTCTGAAATTTGTTGGGCAAGGCTAACTAGGCCATCGGTGGTTTTGCCCATGGCTGAGACGACGACCACGACTTGGTTGCCTGCGGTGACGGTTTTCTGAACCCGTTGGGCCACCGCTTGGATCCGCTCGACGGTACCCACGGAGGTACCCCCATATTTTTGAACAATCAGCGCCATAGTTTTAGCTTCGCTCTCCTGCAATCAGCTTTAGTCAGCTTGAATCTGCCCCCAAGGGCGATCGGCCCCGTGGATTTGGATGTTGGATTTGGCGATCGGGCTGGGGTTTGCCCTAATCTAGCCCAAGTGTCCCCACTGGGGTGAATGCAAATTTACCAAAAGTTGAGTCCTTTCGTTAGCCTATTTCTGTCCGATCGGGGTTCTGCTCCGCTGGATCTCAATCGAGTATGATGCCAATTTTGTCTACTAAGCCTTTCTCTGCCGCTGATTTGAACTTTTTAAATTCACTGATTAGTTTTTGAGAATCGAGACCCTTTAAGGGGGGTGTATCCTACTTTGGAAGCATCTTGGTAGGGGTCGTGACTTCGTGGCTCCCCTCTTCGGTCTAAAACCAGGGCAACCACGGGGGGATTGCCCCTACCCAGTTGGTTAACTTGTCAAAGTTAGGATGGACCCATTAGAGCTGATTTACGAAGTCGCTGAAACGCAGTCATAGCAGGGGTTTTGCAAAATAGTGTTTTTGAGTACCGAATCGCTACAACCCCTTCACTACAGTGCTTTCAGCTCTCTTAAGATTTACTTCATAAATCAGCTCTTAGGGCGGATGATCTGAAGTTGATTAAGATCTTCTCAAAGTACCTCTATAGAAATCTTAAGGTGGGTTTTAATTTGCAATAACTAACCTGGGGTTATGCCCTGGGGTTGACCTGTTTTAGGCCCAAAACTGAGGTCACAACATAGGAGTTGCACTTCCTGAATCGGTTAAGTCGCCAAACGGAAATTGTCCCAGTTTTAATAGCTTGAGGCTTGGGTTGTAAAATCCGTGGTAGGGGGTTAACTCTAGCGTTGTAGTGCGGCATTTAAGAAAAACGTTGAGGGAGCGCACTACGGGGATAACGGTTTCTAAACCACCGTCTAATTTATAATCTCCTTGTTATTCACTATC
>JBMTWK010000029.1:0-13764 GCA_049452395.1 Prochlorothrix sp.
TCGTGATGACCCTATTTTTCTGTAGGGGCAAACCCCCCGTGGTTGCCCTTCCTTCGTGATGACCCTATTTTTCTGTAGGGGCAACCCCCCCGTGGTTGCCCTCCCCTCGTGATTACCCTGGGTTAGAAGAAAGTTAAGCTCTATAATAAAAGTCCATATAACTTAACCTTCATCTTTACATCACCATGAGACATCAACAAGCCCATCTCCCCCGCCGCGTTAAGAAGTCCCTGGGCGGGTTGCCTCTGTCGATTAAGGAGCAAATGGAGTACTACATGGGGGCGAAGCTGTTGGAAGTGGGAGTGAATCCGAAGGAGCCGTTCTATAGCTGGTCCTGTGAGGAGGAAGGGGATGAGTATATTTGGACCTATAGCGCCTATTGGGGCGATTTAAAGGAAGAGAAGATGTGGGAGAAGGCAGCGAAGAAAGCCGCTAAGCAAGGCACGTCCCCGGATGCGTCGGCGCAGCAATCCGCCCAACCGGAAGCCCCAACGGCGACCCAGCCCAAGCGCAAATTTTGGAATCTGTTTGGTTAGGGGTTCAGGAACGCTTGTAGGAATGCTGGCATGAACCCAGAAAAATCTGATTGGATTGTCGTGGGGGGTGGGCTAACGGGGTCTGCTCTGGCCTATGAGTTGGCCCTCCAAGGGCAAGCGGTTGTTTTAGTGGAACCCCAGGATCCCCTTCAGGGCGCGACTCGCTATAGCTACGGCGGCATTGCCTATTGGTCTGGGACCGATGATTTTACTCGCTACTGGTGCGATCGCACCCAAACGCGCTATCCAGAACTGACAGCGGAACTGGAGGCCGATTTCCACTATCGATCGACCACGCTTCTTCTCACCGTGGCAGCGAAGGCCGATCCCCAGGTGGCCTTGGCCCACTACCAGCATTTTGCCATTCCCCCTAAACTGCTGACCCCCGCCGAGGCGGTTGCCCTGGAACCGGCGCTAAACCCTGCGGCCCTGAGCGGTGCTTTGGTGGTGCCCCATGGCCATGTCTGTCCCTTGGCGCTGGTGCAAGCCTATCGTCAGCAGTTGCAACACCGGGGAGGCCGGGTGATTCAGGCCAGTTATCGGGGGTTGCGGCGGGTTCAGGAGGATCCAGCGGCTCCGGTTGTGGGGATTGAGACCGATCGAGGGCCGATCGAGGCCGATCGGGTCGTCATCTGTGCTGGGGGGATGGGCCGATCGCTGCTGCGCCAAGCGGGCTATACGGTGCCGCTGTACTACACCCAGGCCGAGGTGATTGAAATCCAAGCTCAGCCCGGATTGCTTCAGGGGGTGGTTATGCCTGCGGAGAATCGCCGCTTTGCCCTAGAGGCCCAGGCTAGCCAGCCGGATTATGACGATCGCTGGGAGCAGCCCGGTCAGGAGATTGTGCCCGCTAGCTTGGATTTGGGGGCGGTGCAGTTTCGGGGGGGTCGCCTGTTGTTGGGCCAAGCCAGTCGCACTTGGAGCGATCTGGAGCCGCCCTTGGATGCAAAAGCCTGTGAGCAAAAGATCCGGGAAGGAACTGCCGCTATTTTCCCAGGTTTAGCTTATTTGCCGGGAAGCTGGCACCGAACCTTAGTCGCTTTTAGCCGCGATGGTTTACCCTTTGTGGGAGAAATGGGACTGGGCAGTCGGCTTTATCTGTTCACGGGCTTTAGCAGTCCCTTTGTCTATGTGCCGCCCATGGCCCAAGCTTTTGCAGCCGCTGCGGTGTCGGAAACCTGGGCCGATTCGCCCTTAAGGGCAGTTAGCCCCGATCGGTTTGCCAAAATTCTGTAGGGGCGCGGTTTTTGCGACCAATTTCTGCCGCGATCGCCGATCGAGACCGCGATCGCGGGTTAGGCCCGATCGCGGTAGGCCAGATATAACGCCTCTAGAAACAATTCTGGGGTTAGTTTGCTGGGTAGTTGGGCTAATTGGATGGTTGCCTTGAGCCGACGGGCTAGGTCTAGGCTTTGCTGCTTGCGTTGGTTGGGCGACAGGATCGATCGCTCCAACAAATACGCCTCCAAGTCCTCAAAATCCTGACCACCCATGTAGTACAGTCCACCATGGTCGCTGAGGCTGGCGGCGATCTGCTGGGCTTGGGCGGAAATGCGGGGAGCGGGGTCAGGGGTATCGTTGAGGGGCGGGAGATCGGTGGAAATAGCGGTGGGGCGATTGGTTTCAGGGTTGAACGGGATGGGACGATTGCGATCGCCCGAATTTGCTGCTGGTGTGGCCTGCTGACTCCCCGCATTCATGGCCGCGATCGCCGCTGCCCACTGTTCATCCCCTGTACTGCTGGAGGAGGTGCGGCGGGTCCGTCCTGTTGTGCTGCCGGTTTTGGTTGGGGGGGTGCTGGCCGATCGGGGGGACTTTGGGGCGCTGGATGATGTGTCGGGACTGGACGATCGATCGCCCCGGCTCAGCTTGAGATCTAACCCTTCTTGGCGACTACAGAGGTCGTAGTACAGCACAGCCTTGATGGCCTGCCAAAAGGACAGCAGAAACAGATTTGCCACCAAAAACAGACCGATCGAGGCCAGTACCGCAAGGCCCAGCCGCTCGAAAAGGACAGTATCAGCAGTCACGGCATCTAAACTTGGCAAAACGGCCAGAAAGCCGATAATGAGGGGAATGGTGGCGATCGCAAAAAATGGGATTGTCACCAGCGAAGCCAATAGCAACACTAGGGAAATGCGGGTTGCGGACCCTTTGGACAGGCTCCAACTGCGTTCGATCGCCTGGGATGCGGTGAGTTCTTCGACTTCGAGGGCGATCGCCAGATCCGGCACAAACAACCGGGCAAAAACCCAGTAATACAGCGTAAGGCCACCCAGGTTTAAGGCCGCTAACAGCATGACGGTGAGGGCGCTGTCGCCCACCACAATCATCAAGGGAAAGCCGACGAAGTTTTGGACAAAGCCGATGGCGATTTGGGTGGCAAAGAGGCAACCCACGAGCAGCCCTTGCACCCAGACAAATTTCCAGAGTCGGGGGCGGAGGGTGTGGCGGGCTTCCGTGACCGATTCGGGTTGGTTGATGAGTTCCTGAAACGCCAAGCGGGCAATGACGGCGCTATTGAGTCCAGATTTCGCCATACTGAACAGCATTAACCCCAAGGCTCCCAGGCTCAGCACTAAACCCACTAAGATCCCCAGCCCAGTCCCGCTCACGGTCCCTACCACGACCCCCGCCCCCACCGCTAGCCCCCAGCCCAGCAGCCCCAGTAAGGGCCAACAGGCGGCAACAACGGCCACGGGTAAGTAGCGGCTGAGATTCGATCGATACAGTCGCAGTCCCGCACTGACAACATCCCCCGTCCTCAGGGGCTGTAGGGTATTGGAGTCCATAGTTCAGTCTTGGGGGTTACTGAGGGGCTGGGGCTGGGGGCTATGCAGATTGCCCAGGGATTGGCGAGGGAGAGAGTTTTTGGGCTGAGTTTTGGGCTGAGTTTCGGCCTAGCTGGGGTTATCTTAGACGTATCCCTGGGTGGACCCCGGCAAAACCCCGAAAAACTTTAGAAAAATTGGCCCACCCCGCCTGATCTATTGCTTGGCTTACTGCTTGGTTTACTGCCTGATTTACTGCCTGATCTACTGCCCTATCTACACCGCTCCCCTGGTCGATCGCCATGAACATCAAACGCTGGATTGAGCGCCGGGAAACCAGTTGGCGCACCCTGGAACAACGACTGGCCCAAGTTGAAAAACACGGCTTGCGGCGACTTTCCTCCGCCCAGGTCAAGGAATTGGCCAGTTTATACCGATCGGTCTCCGCCGATCTTGCCCGTGCCCGCAGTGCCCAGGTGGGCCAAACCTTGGTTAGCGATCTGCAAACCTTGACGACTCGCGCCTATAGCCAAATCTACCAAGGTGCCAAGCGGGAAGACTGGCGCAACTTGGTGACCTTCTATCGCCAGGGCTTACCGGCAGCGCTGCGGGCAGCGGGGGGCTATATTGCCCTCGCTACGGCTATTTTTCTGGCGGGAGCCGTCATTGGTTGGTGGTTTTCCTGGCAGGATCCGCGCTTTTTGCGTCTTTTGGTGCCGGAATCCCTGATTAGCTTGGTGCAAGATGAGGGCCAGCTTTGGATGGGGTCGATCCTGGGCACAGAACCCATGGCCTCCAGTACAATTATGGTCAACAACATCACCGTTGCCTTCAAAACCGTGGCGGGGGGCATCACCTTTGGCCTGTTGACGGTGTACATTCTCTTTTTTAATGGCTTGCTGATTGGGGCGATCGCCACCCTAGTTGGCCAAAATAACCTGGCTGTGCCCTTCTGGGCCTTTGTCTTTCCCCATGGCTCCCTGGAACTGCCCGCGATTTTTATTGCTGGGGGGGCGGGGTTGCTCTTGGCGCGGGGGCTATTGTTGCCCGGTCGCTACAGTCGGCGGGATGCCCTGCGGCTGCGAGGTCTCCAAGCGGCCCAACTGGTCTATGGCCTGTTTCCGATGTTGGTCATTGCGGGCATCATTGAAGGCTTTCTGTCCCCCAGCCCGATCGTCCCCGATTTTCTTAAATATCTTATCGGGACTGCACTCCTGGGTGGGTTGTTCACTTACTGTAGGAACCAATAGCAGGCACCTCGAAAAACTTTTCGGCTGTGTGCCTCCACGATGATTTATTCGAGGGAGAAAACAGTTATGTATAGCACCAGTCCAACAACGGCCCAAATCGTCATTCACTATGTGGGGGGCGAAAGCGAAACTTTTAATGTCTATGACTATGACTATGACCAAGACGGCGGGGCAGGGGAAGAAACTACCCCGGTTCTAGATAGTTTGCGGGAGCAACTGCAAGGGCTTTTGCAGAAACCTTGGATTTTCCTGCAATTAGCCGAGGAAACGGTCTGTATCAATACCACGAATGTGACACGCATTGAAGTCAAGCCCTTGCTCTTTCCGCTGCAAGTTGAGGGGCTGGTGGGCATCGGCGAGCGGGTCACGGCTCTGCATCGAACCCGTTAGGGTGGATCATCCTGGGTTCTGCCCCCATTCTCCTAAATCAGGTTGGCAATTTTGGCAAGTTTCGTGGAGTTTTGTGAAAAAGCTTAAATCAAGATGACGCTTGCCCGCTAAGATGAGAGGCGGTGAAGTTGTCTCTCTTAGCTCGCTTTAGGAGATATCAGTTATATGATTTCTGTACTTGGTGCCCTGAATTTTGAAGTGATTATCCAACTGGGCGTTCTCGGGATGATCATCCTGGCTGGTCCGATTGTGATCTTTTTAGCCTCTACCCAACAGAGCTAATTATTTGGATCGTTACCGCGATCGAGGTAGAACTCGTTTGCTTGGGCAACCTGCCCGCACCCCCGCCCTTCTCCCCCCCCGGAGAGGGGTTTTTTCATGGGTGGGAGAGGGATTTGGGGTGAGGGCTTCCCAATGGATGTAACATATTGTTAACGTCAGTTTGTTAACGTCAGTGCGATGATCAAGCTCACGTTAGCTTTACGTTCTGTTTGCAATTCCCTGCTCTGCCGTGATTCCGATCGCCCCCTCTCCCCGCCCCCGCGAAAGTGACTGGAAGCTTTTCCTGCGCCTTGTGCCCTATGCCCGCAAAAGTGGTCGCCTTTTGGCGATTTCCCTGGCTTTACTGGTTCCCCTGGCCATTGCGGGGGCAGTCCAGCCGATTATTGTTGGTCAGGCCATTTCCCTGATTCGGGGAGAGTCTACGCTGTCTTGGTTGGTGGATCGATCGCTCCAGGACGGCCTCAACCTCCTCAGTCTAATTTTGCTGATTACCATCCTGGTTCGGTTGGCGTTTCGGGGTGTGCAGGGCTACCTCGTGCAGGAAGTGGGGCAACAGATTACCGCTGCGATTCGCAATGACTTGTTTGATCATGTGACGGCCCTTGCGGTGCGGTTCTACGATCGCACTCCCGTCGGCAAATTAATCACCCGCCTGACCAGCGATGTGGAAGCTTTGGGCGATGTGTTTTCGACGGGGGCGATCGGCATTGTTAGCGATATTCTCTCCCTGATCATCGTGCTGGTGGCCATGTTTAGCCTTCAGTGGCAACTGGCCTCCATCTTGGTGATTCTTCTGGTCCCCATTACGGCCTTAATGCTCTATTTTCAGCAGCAATACCGCAAGGCCAACTATAAAGCGCGGGAAGAGTTATCCCAGCTCAATGCCAGCTTGCAGGAGAATATCCTGGGCATTGGAGTGGTGCAAATTTTTCGGCGGGAGCGCTTCAATGCGGAGCAGTTCCGGGTCACGAACCAGCGCTACATTGAGGCGGTGGACAAGACCATTTTCCATGACTCCGCTATTTCCGCCACTTTGGAATGGGTTTCCCTGGTGGCCATTGGGGCGGTGCTGTGGATGGGGGCGTGGCTGGTTGAGGGCGATAGCTTGGCCCTGGGTACCCTTGCGTCGTTTATTCTCTTTTCCCAGCGCGTTTTTGACCCCCTGCGCCAGTTGGCAGAAAAATTCACTGCGATTCAGTCTGGCTTAACGGCAGTGGAACGGGTGGCGGATCTGCTCAATGAGCCGATCGAAATCCAAGATCCCCACCAAAAACAGTGCATTGTCTCCTCCGCAGAGTCCAGTGATACCGTGATTGGGGGCGAAATTCGCTTTGAACAGGTGAATTTAGCCTATAAACCGGGGGAATACGTCCTCCACGACCTCAATTTCACCATTAAACCGGGGGAAAAGGTTGCCCTAGTGGGGCCGACGGGGGCCGGGAAAACCTCCATTATTCGTCTGCTCTGTCGGCTCTATGAAGCAACGGAGGGGCGGGTGGTTATTGATGGGGTCGATGTGCGGGATTTGGCCCAAGGTGAACTGCGGCGCTATTTGGGGGTGATTTTGCAGGATGGGTTTGTGTTTGCGGGGGATGTGAAGGGCAATATCAGTTTGGGTGAGTCCTACGCGATGGAGACTATCCAGGCTGCTGCCCGCAGTATGAATGTCGATCGCTTTATTGAAGACCTGCCCCAGGGCTACGATACGGAACTGCGGCAGCGGGGAACGAATTTGTCGGCGGGACAAAAGCAGCTACTGGCCTTTGCGCGGGTGGCGGTGCGCAATCCCCAAATCTTGATTTTGGACGAAGCAACCTCAAATTTAGACGTGGGGACTGAAAGCTGGGTCCAGGAAGCCCTCGATCGGCTGCTGGTGAACCGAACGGCGATTATTGTGGCCCACCGCCTTTCCACCATTCGCAAGGTCGATCGCATTCTGGTGCTGAAACAGGGCCGGTTGGTGGAGTCGGGCAGCCATGATCAACTGCTAGCCCAAGGGGGGCTGTATGCCAGTTTGTATAAGCTGCAAATGCTGGGCCAGTAGGAACGTATTGCCATGGGAGGACTGGAGTCATGACCCTCGATCGAACGTCCCTGAAAGCCCAACTGCGGCGATCTGTAACGGACCTTGGTACCCAGATTGCCCTCTTGCCAGCGGCGGAGCCAAGCCTGAAGGAGCCGATTAATCAACAGGTTCAAGCCCTAACGGCCCAGAATCCTACCCCTAACCCCCTGGAATCGGCCAATATTGCCCAATTGATCGGTACCTGGGAGTTAATCTATGCTTCCCAAGGAACGGTGGTGACGCGCCGTTTAGGCCAGTCCCAGGCGCGGGAAGTTAAAAGTCCAGTCACGCTCCAGCGGATCTGGCAGGTGTTGCGGGCGGGGGAAGCCGGAGAAGAGCAGAGAGGGCCAGAGGGGCAGGGGTTGCAAGCGGAAAATGGTGCCCAGTTGGCGGTGCCTGTGGTGGGCGTGGTGCAGTTGCGTGCGTTGGGGACTTGGACGATCGCAAAGGCCGATCGCACTCCCAACCCAAATACGGCTCAGGTCGCTTTTCAGCGCTTTGGGGTGCAAGGGCTAGCTCTGGGGCCGTGGCAGGGGCAGGGGCCAGAACTGTTGCTGTCGGTGTTGCCGGTGTTGCAGCGATCGGCCCTGTGGCGAGTTGTGTACTTGGATGAGGATCTTTATATTGGCGAAGGTAAAACGGGCAATCGCTTTGTTTTTAGCCGATCGTCACAGGAATCCAGTTAGAATAGCCCCTCAATACCCCTGCTAATAGCGCCAATAGCGCTGCCCTCGCCAGAAAACCCCCACAATCACCGCAATGCCCAGATCCCCAATCCAGGACAGCAGCAGTCCAATGCCGGGAACCAGCATCGCCAAAATCTGCTGCTCCGCCCAGCCCGCCACGGCCAAGCACAGAATCAGTGCCCAGAGCGTGCTGGCATTGAGGCGAACCCTGGGGAAAAATTGTTCCACTAAAACCACACCTAAAGCGCCCCAGCCCATGGCACAGAGCAGCAGAAAGAACGGGAAGATCAGCTTCTGTTCTGCTAGCAAAACAGCACCCTGGTAGAGCCAAGGCAGTGTTCCCACGGCAAAACGCACCAAAAGCAGGGTGGCAAGGGCGATCGCTCCATTCAAAAGACCCGCCAAGAACAGGGGTTGCCAGGGCAGATTCTTGAGGCGACTGAGGGGATCCATAGGCAAGAGCAGGGGTTTATCCCAAATTGAAGTGCAGAATCCCTAAACCGGGTAAAACGCCTAAAAACTGAGGCGAACCAGGGTTTTAAAGTCTAGGGACGGACCGGGGTGAAGTTGGGCGCGGATTTTGGCGATCGTCTCCGGATCCGGCCTGATTGAGGTTGGGGTTGGCTGCCAGAAATCGATGTCTTTTGGCTGGACACTGTGATTGTTGGGGTCTTTGAGGACATCGTAGGCTTTCCGAATCGCCTTAAATTCCTGGGGATGGGTTGCAGGGGGGAAGGCCCGCACCTGGGCTTGATAGGCGGCTTTGATGGCTTCGGGACTGGCTCCTGGCTCCAGTTCCAGCCGTTCCCAGTGTGCTTTAAGTTCTTGGGGATCCATAACGGTATGCGTCCAATGTCAGTCGGTTTGCAGGTGAAAGTGAAGCTAGAGATCAAAGTCCTCAGTCATAATGTGATCCAACAGTTGCGGTAGCACTCGCTTTATGTCTTCCTCAGAGAAGGAACTCCCCATAATAGATTGCATAAAGAGCTGTAAATCTTCCAGTCCTGAGCTTAAATTGTGGAGGCCGCCGCCAGAGAACTTTAAGATGACATTTTGGCTACTGAGATAGGCAATCACGTCGGTTTCGACCCGACAAGCTGTCAAAGCCTCCTGATCCTGAAGGCGTTGGGCCAGTTGGAAGCTCTGGGCTTTATAGGTTTTGTACTCCTTGCTGGTGGGGGGATAAGTGGTGGCGATCGCCAGTAGGATCTGGGGCACACTGGAGTCTAGCTCTGCATAGTCTTGTAAGAGGGGCCGCAACAGGTCATTGATGGCAAAAAAGCGCATTTCCAGTTGGAGATGGGCTAGGGCTAGGACTGGACTGGGCTGGCGATGGAGGTAGGCTTCTAAATCGGCCCGGAACTTCTCCAGGGCATTGTCCCAAATCATTCGGGCAATCCAAGCTGTAGTACGGGCTGGTTCGTAACTTTGGGCGAGTTTTTCTAGTTTTTCATAGTATTCCTTAAACAGACCCGTAACCCCTTTCTTCCGTTTGAAAAAACGGGCGATCGTGATGCAAACCAGTTCCAAGATCAGACCTTGCTGCTCAGGGGTTTGGGCCTTCTGGTAGAGTTTTGGCAGCTTTTGAGACCAGTAGGCAGTCTCAAAGGTGGCCTTGGCTTGTTTTTGGTTAATCTTCTCATCGAGACTGTTTACAACGACCTCACAGAAGCCTAGGAACAGGTCCTGTTCTGGAGTTCGGGGCTTCGATCGCCCTGGGAACTGTTCTTGAGCCTGGACGCTTTCAATGTCCTGCTCCGCCGTCTGCACAAAGCTATAGACCGAAGGAGTCACAAAGATTTGCCGCCATTCCGGCATATCAATCACCGATTGCCCCGGTAACGCCTGGAATGAGAGGTCGCTGTCCTCATATCTTGAACCAAAGCGCTCTTGCACCGCCTCAAGGCGATCATCTTTTAAATGTTCCAGCCCCTCGCAGGCTAGGTCATAGAACTCGGGATACCGACCCTGGGTATCTTCCTCCAGCGCTGCTAAGAGCTTATCCAAGGCCACCTGAGGGCGACCGATGCTTAGATTCCAAAACCCTTGATAGCCCTTGACAACATAGTAGTCCGGTTGCAACTCCTCCGCTTTTTGCAAAAGGGGGAGGGCTGAGGACGGCAGCGGCATCTCATCGATATAGGTCGCGAACTGACGACAGAGTGTCTCGCACAGTAGGATTTTTCGACGCTCTTCCGGCCATTCCTCCGGTTTTTCCTGGGCTGTGGTCTCAATCCACTTGTAAATCTGATCAAGACACCGCCGCAGGTCTTTTTGCTTGCCGAGAAAGTCAAAAACCTCCATTTGTTTTCGGGCGATCTCAATCTCAAAGCCAAACTGGCGCGAATAGAGCAGCAAAGCCTGCTCCGTCCCTTTGATATCATCTTCTTCCCACAACCGATCGGCCCCGTAATGCAAAACTGCCTTGGCCAGTTCAGGAAACTCTGGGGGAAGGTTGGGATCACTCCAGTCCAGGGTGCCCAGGAGGTCAATGGCGGTGGAGTAGTCGTGCTGCTGAACGGCATCCAGCGTATTCGCGAGAATCACTGCATTAGCCCCGGCAGAAGTTCCCATCTGTTGCTGGAGGGTGCGATCGATCGGCACTTGACGGTTCACAATGTAGTCCCAAGCCAAGGCCCGCAGGGCGGGGTGTTCGGGCAAGGTGGCGATCGGTGTCTTGATCTGTAGGGACCCATGGGGGTGAATCAATTTCAGTAAAATCGCGGCGATCGTGTCGTGACCCTCGTGCAGTGACTGATAGATGCGCCAGACCTGCTCTGGTTCGTCCGGGGTGACGGGCTTGGTGACTTTGTGGAGGAGGGGGTAGGCGCTCTCAGGGTCGTTCTGAACCTGAAGCGCAAGCATTGCCGTGGCCCAATTGCGCTGGTGGGCATAGAAGCGGCTGTTTTTCGTGGCCAGAAGGGTGGCAATTTGGTCCGTTGCATCCACCAAAAATAGAACCTTGAGATAGGCTCCGCCTAGGGTTTTGGGCAGGGTTTGGTTGTCGAAGGCGGTTTGGAGCAGGGTGTGGGCTTCGGTGAGGCGATCCTGCTCCACATAGAGCTTGGCGAGGGGATAGTAAGCCTCAAAGTAGTCTTGCTCGATCGCCTGCTGCCACGATCGTTCTGCGGCCTCAGCTTGCCGGTTGGCCCATTGGTGCTGCCCTAACTGGTACATCAGTTCGCCCTTGCTGGGCAGCTTATGCTGAGCCGGAGCCTGGGGATCAAGGCGCTGAACTTGCTCTAATCGCTTGATGGCCTGGGCATAGTGGTGGTTTTGCCGCAGTTGTTGCAAATCTTGGCTCAATTCCTCCACGGACTGCGGCTGGATGATGGCCTGCTTGGCCTTAGCTTTTTTCTGACGTTTAACCACCTTGAGATCCTCACTGACCAATAACGGTTCTGGCAAGGCTAGCAAGGGAGTTGGAACCCTTTGGCAACCCCTTGGCAACCCCTTGGCAACCTTGCGTTTCAGTTTTGATCACTATCCCATAACTCCTGTACTTCTGCATCTAAGGCGCTAGTCCCGCGCTGCACCGCTTACAGCCCCAGGTCTGCCCCCAGCTTCACACGCGGATCCACCACCTTCAGCAGCAAATCTGCCAGCAAATTCCCCAGAATCAACATCACCGCCCCCATCATCAAGCTGGCCATGACCAAATACAAGTCCTGGCTCATCACCGCCTGCAAAATCAGTCGCCCCAAACCGGGCCAGTTAAACAGTTGCTCCGTAATAAAGGCTCCGCTCAATAAGTTGGAAAACTCAAAGCCCAAGAGCGTCACCAGGGGATTAACGGCATTACGGAGGGCATGGACATAAATCACGCGGCTTTCCGGTAATCCTTTGGCCCGTGCGGTCCGTACATAGTCCCGCCGCAGCACATCCAGCAGTTCTCCCCGTGTAATGCGTTGGAGTCCCGCCAAACTGGTGAGGGTCAGGGCCAAGGTCGGTAACAGTAAGTGCCAGCCTAAATCGAGGGCTTTGCCCAAGGGGGTGAGATCGTCGTAGTTCAGGCTGGTCATATCGCCCACGGGCAGGAGGGGCGAGAGATTTTGGGCCAGAATTAGCAATAACAGGGCGGCAACGAAGCTGGGGAAGCCTTGGCCGAGGTAACTGAGGGAGCGCAGCAGCCGATCGAGGGGTTGATTTTGGCGCACTGCGGCGATGATACCGAGGGGGATGGCTAAGGCCCAGGTGAGGATCAGGGACGAAAAGGCAAGTAAGAGGGTGGCGGGGACTCGTTCTAGCAGTAAGGAGGCGACCGATCGCTTGTAGGCAAAGCTTTCGCCAAAATTCCCCTGACTCACCACCTGCCAGAGCCAGCGCAGATATTGCTCCCACCAGCTTTTATCTAACCCAAATTGGGCTTGGAGTTCTGCAACCCGTTCCGGCGAAATTTGGGGATTTTCCTTCAAGGCCGAGAGATAATCACCGGGGGCTAGCTGAATCACAAAGAAGCACAGGGCTGAGGCCAGTAGCAGGGTGATCAGGGCTTGAATCAGGCGTTGGCCAATGTAGAGGGCGGTGTCTCGATCGAACAAGCGCGATCGAGCAGACAAGGGAGCGGGGGTAGCAGACATGGGGTCAGGGCGGGTAACAGGGGTTTGCTGAGACCTATTGTATAGCGGGGACTCGCGGGGACTGCGATCGGGGTGAGAAACCGGGAATTTTTAAGTTTTAGACCCCAGGCTTCTGCTCAGCCGCAGTCCAACTCGCTCCAAATCCCAACTCGCTCCAAATCCCAGCCCAGAACTCTGGGGTCTCGATCGCGGCAGCCTGGAAACAGGGTGAGCTATGATTGTGGGGCTGCCAAGGTAGTCCGCTGTAATTTAGGGAGATTGGTTCATGCAACCGCTAATGCGACTATTTTTGGGGCTGGGGGTGCTGCTGGGGACGGCGGGACCGGCTTGGGGACAGGAATTGCGGGGGAAAGCGGCGGTTGGGGTTGGGCGGGTGGAGATTGTGGCCCAGCAGGGGGAGGCGGCGGCGGAAACTGAGGAGGAGCAGGCACAGGAGCTGCCTTTTTGGATTGTGGTGGCGGTGTTTGGAGCTTGGGCAGGGGTATATGGGTTGGTCTATTGGCGAAAACCGCTGTGGTTGCTGAACTTAGCAGAGCGGCAGGAGAAGATACTGGGAGCGATACCGGAATCAGATAAGTTTGGGTTTGTGATGGTGCGGCTGGGTTTAACGACGCTGCTGGATGTGGTGTTGCCGGGGAAATATGCGCCAAGGGTGTTAGATGCATGGGTGGCGGAACAGTTGCAGCAAACGGATGTAATGGCAGAGTTTGCGGGTAAGGCAACGGTTACAGCTCGTCAGATTCATATTGCAATGCCCGTGAAGCTACAAGGGCAGATGGTGCCTGAGTTTGCGCCAGAATCTTTACAGAAACTATTTCAGAAAACCAATGTGCGGCTGTTAATCCATGGGGAAGGGGGATCTGGTAAAACGAGCTTGGCTTGTCAGATTGCCCGGTGGGGCTTGGAGAAACAGTTGGCGGAGTATCGGCTGTTGCCCGTTTTGATTGAGACGGAGTTTCCTGTTGGGGCAGAGGGGGAGAATGCTGCCCAGGGTGGCGCTTTGGTGCAAGCCATTAATACTCAGCTCAAAGCACTGCTGGACCTAGAGGAACCGCTGGAGGCGGCGTTGCTGGAGCAGTTGTTACGACAGCGGCGAGTGCTGGTCATTGTCGATCACTTTTCGGAATTGAGTCCTGCAAGTCGGGCACAGGTGTAACTATTCAGGGGGTTACCGAATAATGAGGGTTTCAGGGGAGTGTCTATG
>JBMTWK010000030.1:0-13680 GCA_049452395.1 Prochlorothrix sp.
TCGAGACGGTTGAGGAATTCAGGGCGGAAGTATTGCTTCAGCTCTTCGTTCACCAAGGAGCGGATGCGATTGTACTGGGACTCTGCCGCATCTTCGCCGGAGAACTCGAAACCGAGGCCACCGCCTCCCTTTTCGATCACCTTAGAGCCAATGTTGGAGGTCATGATGATCAAGGTGTTCTTGAAGTCCACCGTGCGACCCTTGGCATCAGTCAGGCGACCGTCCTCCAGGATTTGCAGCAGCATATTGAAGACATCGGGGTGGGCCTTCTCAATTTCATCGAAGAGGACCACGGTATAGGGGCGGCGGCGCACTGCTTCCGTAAGCTGTCCGCCTTCGTTATAGCCCACATAGCCGGGAGGAGAACCGATGAGCTTAGAAACCGTGTGGCGCTCCATAAACTCGGACATATCGAGGCGGATCATGGCCTCTTCTGAGCCGAAGAAGTAGGAGGCAAGGGCTTTGGTTAGCTCGGTTTTGCCGACCCCGGTGGGTCCAGAGAAGATGAAGCTAGCGATCGGGCGGTTGGGGTTCTTGAGGCCCACCCGTGCCCGACGAATGGCGCGGGACACCGCCTTAACGGCTTCGTCTTGGCCAATGAGGCGATTGTGGAGGGTGTCCTCCATGTTGAGGAGCTTGACCGACTCAGACTCGGTGAGCTTGCTGACGGGAACCCCCGTCCAAGAGGCCACAATTTGGGCGATGTCTTCTTCGCCCACGATCGGAGACTCATCCTCCGTGCCATCCTCGGACTTTTTGCTCTGGATAATGGAGCGGATTTGACCCTTTAGCTCCATTTCCTTGTCCCGCAGTTCCCCGGCGCGATCGAAGTCCTGGGAGCGCACCGCATCGTCCTTTTCCTTGAGCACTTGCTTTAGCTCTTGGTCCAGTTCGCGGGCAGCGGGGGGACGCTGGCAGTTAATCAAACGAACGCGGGAACCGGCCTCGTCAATGAGGTCGATCGCCTTGTCGGGCAGATAGCGATCGGAAATATAGCGATCGGAGAGCTTGGCCGCTGCTTCCAGAGCCTCATCGGAGATTTTGAGCTTGTGGTGTTGCTCATAGCGCTCCCGAAGACCGTGGAGAATTTCGATCGTATCGATAATGCTGGGTTCACCCACCATAACCGGCTGGAAACGACGCTCTAGGGCCGCATCCCGCTCGATGTGCTTGCGGTACTCATCCAGGGTCGTCGCCCCGATGCACTGGAGTTCACCCCGTGCTAGCGCAGGCTTGAGGATATTGGCCGCATCGATCGCCCCTTCAGCCGCGCCCGCCCCAATCAGGGTATGCACCTCGTCAATCACCAAAATCACATTCCCAGCGGAGCGGATTTCGTCCATGATCTTTTTGAGGCGCTCCTCAAATTCACCCCGATATTTGGTTCCTGCAACCAGGAGACCGATATCCAAGGTCACCACCCGCTTATCCTCCAGGATGTCGGGGATGTCATTTTGGGCAATGCGCTGGGCTAAGCCTTCGGCGATCGCGGTTTTACCCACACCTGGTTCCCCAATCAGCACCGGATTATTCTTGGTGCGGCGACCGAGGATTTGAATCACCCGCTCGATTTCCTTCTGGCGACCCACCACGGGATCGAGCTTACTTTCACCCGCCAGTTGGGTCAGGTTAGAGCCAAACTCATCCAGAGTCGGGGTTTTGGTCCGTCCGGAGCCGCCCCCAGCCGAGACCTCCGCCGTCTCACCCAACATCCGAATCACTTGGGTCCGGACCTTAGACAGATCCACGCCCAGGTTTTCCAGCACCCGCGCTGCAACCCCTTCGCCTTCGCGAATCAGGCCCAGGAGCAGGTGTTCCGTGCCAATGTAGTTATGGCCCAGTTGGCGAGCTTCTTCGAGGGAGAGTTCAAGGACGCGCTTGGCACGGGGCGTAAAGGGAATTTCCACGGCAACAAAGCCGGAACCCCGCCCGATAATTTTTTCTACTTCAATGCGCGCATCTTTGAGGTTAACCCCCATTGATTTCAAAACCTTGGCAGCAACCCCTGTGCCTTCTCCAATTAGGCCCAGTAGGATTTGCTCAGTCCCGACAAAGTTGTGCCCAAGACGGCGAGCCTCTTCCTGAGCCAGCATAATGACTTTAATAGCCTTTTCTGTAAAGCGCTCAAACATGGTGTTTTATCCAGTGCCCGTTGCGTGCCAGTAGGCTAGATTCTAGCACAGGGGTAAAAATTGGGGAGGGTCAGCGGAGCCAGGAGCGAGGAAGAGAAGGGTGACAGCGCTAAACTCTGGCCTTATGCTGGAGCTTGTGGTGGTGTGAGAAAAATCACAAGGTTTATGCGCAATCAATTCCAGCCAGATCATCAAGAATCCGTGGCTTTTCCTTGGATTCAAGGATTTAAAGTCTATGCCCTGGGTTTATCGTTGAGCAGTGGCCTCAATCTAGTGCTTCCGGCCCTGGCCGGGGCCGAGCCACTCCCCTTGGCTCCAACGATCGCCCAAGGGACTGCCCAGACCGTTGCCCAGGGTGCTGAGCAACCCCCGATCGCCCAGCTTTGGGCAGAAGTTGCCCCGATCGATCGGCCCTTGGACGGCGATCGCGCCCAACCCGTCAGCCCTGGGATTGCGATCGAGCCTGCCCCAGGGCTAGACCCTGTTTTAGCCTTTCAGCCCTTAGAGTCCTCTGGAACCTTCGGGACAGCCGCATTAGCCCCGTCAGGCTCAGCCCTCTCCGGCTGGACAGCCTCCACCGCTACACTGGGCAGCCCAGAGCCGACCTTGCCAACCTTGGTCAGCCAAACCTTTCCCCAGGCCAACCCCCCCGATCCCAATACCGATCGCTTCCCCCAGCCCCTCCCCGACCTGACCCCCAACCCAGAAGAGCAGCCCGTCCTAGAGGGAACGCCCGAACCGGGCCAAAGTCTGCCCTCCCCTGGCTCCGGCGTGACCGTGGAGATCACCCGCATTGAGGTGCTGGGCAGTACGGCCTATGACGCGGACACCCTCGCCGCAATTACCGCTCCCTTTGAGAACCGTCCGCTAACGCTGGAGGAGTTGCAGAGCGTTGCCGACCAAGTGACCCAGCTTTACCTCAACGACGGCTATATCACCTCGCGGGCGGTGCTGGTGGACCAGGAAATTGTCAATGGCGTGGTTCAGATCCAGGTCATTGAGGGGGTTCTCGCCGAGATTACGATCGAGGGCACCGAGCGCCTGAGCCAAGATTACCTAGAGGATCGGATTCGTTTAGGGGCCAAGGTTCCCCTGCGGACGGACCAACTGGAGGATCAACTGCGGCTGCTGCGGGTGGATCCCCTGATTGCCAATATTGAAGCCAGTTTGCGGGCGAGCGATAAGGTCGGCCAGAGTGTGCTGGGGGTGCGGATTGTCGAGGCTCCCAATATTGTGGGGTCGATCGGCAGCGATAACTACAGCCCGGAAAGTGTGGGGGGACAGCGCACCCGTGCGGCGGTGTCTTACAACAACCTGATGGGCAACGGCGAGAGCCTGACCGGCACCTGGGACCGTAGCTATATTGGCGGCTCCGATGTGTTCCGACTCACCTACAGAATGCCGGTCAACGCCCGCAACGGGACGGTGCAGTTCCAGACCACCACCGATCGCAACGAGATTACCCAAAAGCCCTTTGATGTCTTTGACATTGCGGGCAAAACCGATCGCTACGACTTCACCTATCGCCAGCCCATTATCCGCAACCCTCGCCAGGAACTGGCCCTCTCGATCGGCTTCGCCTACCAAAAAAGCCAAACCTTTGTCCTCAACACCCCCACCCGCATCGGCACCACCACCGGAGCAGAAACCGACGGGGTAACCCGCACCAGCATTATCAAGTTCAGCCAGGACTTTGTACGCCGGGATGCCTCCGGAGCTTGGGCCTTCCAGTCCCAATTTAGCTTTGGCACAGACTGGCTGGGAGCCACCACCCAAGACGATGACATCCCCGATAGTCAGTTCTTTAGTTGGCTTTCCCAGGGGCAGCGGGTTCAGCGCCTTAACAACGATCACCTGCTGATTATTCAGGGTGACCTCCAGTTTGCCTCCGGGCCAATGTTGGGATCCCAGCAGTTTGTGATTGGGGGGGGTCAGTCCGTGCGGGGCTACCGCCAGAATGCCCGTGCCGCCGATAGTGGTTGGCGATTTTCGATCGAAGATCGTTGGACCGTTCGCCGCAATGAAGCCGGTCGATCGCTGCTGCAACTCGCCCCCTTCTTTGATGCTGGTCTGGTCTGGAACGATCGCAACAACCCCAACGCCCTCAGTTCCGACAAGCGCTTCCTCGCCGGGGCTGGCCTAGGGTTGTTGTGGCAACCCCTCCCCACCCTCAATGTCCGGGTAGACTACGGCGTTCCCCTGGTGGGCATTTCCGACAACGGCAGCGACACGCTCCAAAGCCGGGGCCTCTACTTCACCGTGGGCTATAACTTTGCCCGCTAGGCGATCGTAGGGAAAAACATCCCACTTGAGCAAGACTTGGGGCGGGGTCATGCCCCCTCCCCGCTGCGGTCCCAAGCCAGGGCAACCGGGGGCTGGCTCCGGCCCAGCCGTTTAACTCGCGAAAGTGGGATGCGCCCCAGGGTGCAAGGCTTCGGCCTTAAAGATTCATAAATCCGATCATAAAAGGGGGTTATTCCCCGCGAGTGACCCTCCTAGGGGTTTCCTGGACCCAATTGCGGGAAATCCCGGCCTCAGGGGCTTTGGCAGCCGCGATCGCCCCAGTCTTCCCATAGCTCTCCCCACCCCAGCCGCCCCCCGGTCCTCGCAATTTGTCCCCCTGCGCAACTATGTCACAGGGGTAGATTGCTATACACTAGAGGGCAGTCTTCAGGGGCATTGAGGAGGGATTGAGCAGGCATTGAGCAGGCATTGGGTCAGCATTGAGTGAACGCTCACCCCTTAACCAAACCCCCTCGCGCCCCTGAGAGACTCAGTAGATCACCCGTTTATGGCGGGGGCAGCTTTGCCACTCCCCCATAAATCCATCCCCCCATCAGCTCGCCCCGCGACGCTTGGGGATCTACTGAGACTGCATAACTGTGCTGAATAACTGTGCTGACTGAGATCCTCAATCTATGAACTCGGGAATTGACTTACAGGGAAGTTTTATTCAGTCCCTCGTAGACCTCGGTTTACCGGCTGATGTGGCCAAAGCCCTCTGGATGCCCCTGCCCATGCTGCTGATGATTATGGTGGCAACGGTGGGAGTCCTCATTTCGGTTTGGTTAGAACGAAAAATCTCGGCAGCGGCCCAGCAGCGGGTTGGGCCGGAATATGCCGGTCCGCTGGGGGTTCTTCAGCCCGTTGTGGATGGTCTTAAGCTGATTTTTAAGGAAGATATTATTCCGGGCAAAGCCGACCCCCTTCTCTTTACCCTGGGGCCGGTGCTGGTGGTAATTCCGGTGTTTTTGTCCTATTTGGTCGTCCCCTTTGGCCAGAACCTGATTATCACCAATATTGGAGTTGGGATTTTCCTGTGGATTGCCCTTTCCAGCATCCAGCCCATTGGTCTGCTGATGTCTGGCTATGCCTCCAATAACAAATACTCCCTTCTGGGAGGACTGCGGGCCGCTGCCCAGTCCATCAGCTATGAAATCCCCCTGGCCCTTGCGGTGCTTGCCGTGGTGATGATGTCCAACTCCCTCAGTACGGTGGATATTGTCCAACAGCAGTCCGGTTATGGGATTTTGGGCTGGAACATTTGGCGGCAACCCGCAGGCTTTTTGATTTTCTGGATTGCAGCGCTGGCTGAGTGCGAACGTCTGCCCTTTGACTTGCCAGAAGCTGAGGAAGAACTGGTGGCCGGGTACCAAACCGAGTATTCCGGGATGAAGTTTGGCCTCTTCTATGTGGGGTCCTATGTCAACTTGGTCCTGTCGGCCCTGATGGTGTCGATTCTGTATCTGGGGGGCTGGGAATCTCCGGTGTCGATCGAGACCCTAGCCGCTTGGGGCAACATCGATGTGCTCAACCCCGTTGTCCAAATTGGGGCCGCCGCGATCGGCATTACCATGACCCTGATCAAGACCTATGCCCTGGTCTTTATCGCCATCCTGCTGCGTTGGACCCTGCCCCGCGTCCGCATTGACCAACTCCTAGACCTCGGCTGGAAGTTCCTTCTGCCTGTCTCCTTGGTCAACCTCTTACTCACAGCGGCCCTTAAGCTCACCTTTCCCGTTGCATTTGGAGGCTAGAGATAAACCATGCTCAACTTTCTTAAGCAGGTGGGCGACTACGCCAAAGAAACAGCCCAAGCGGCAAAATACATCGGTCAAGGTCTTTCAGTTACCTTCGACCACATGCGCCGTCGTCCCATCTCCGTCCAATACCCCTACGAAAAGCTCATTCCCTCCGAGCGCTATCGGGGGCGGATTCATTTCGAGTTTGATAAGTGCATTGCCTGTGAGGTTTGTGTGCGGGTTTGTCCCATTAACCTGCCGGTGGTGGACTGGGAATTTAACAAAAGCCTGAAGAAGAAGGAACTGAAGCACTACAGCATCGACTTTGGGGTTTGTATCTTCTGTGGCAACTGTGTGGAGTATTGCCCCACGAACTGCCTCTCAATGACGGAAGAGTATGAGCTGGCGACTTACGATCGCCATGACCTCAACTACGACAGCGTGGCCCTCGGTCGCCTACCCTACAAGGTCACCGATGACCCCATGGTCACGCCCCTGCGGGAGCTGGCCTACTTGCCCAAGGGCGAGATGGATCCCCACGGTGTTGATCCGAAGCGGGGACGGGCAGGGCAGCGGCCTGAAGAAATCGTTGCCGCAGCACAGAAAGAAGCATCTAAGGGAGAATCTGACTCGTGAACCTGGCTGAAGGTGTTCAACTAATCACGTTTGCCGTTTTATCGGTAACGATGATTTTGGCAGCGCTGGGTGTGGTGCTCAGTGCCAATATTGTCTATTCCGCCTTCCTGCTGGGGGGCGTGTTCATGAGCATTGCGGGCCTGTACCTGCTCCTCAATGCCAGTTTTGTGGCGGCGGCTCAACTTTTGATCTATGTGGGAGCCATCAATGTCCTGATTCTGTTTGCCATCATGCTGGTAAACAAGGGTGAGGACTTTAAGCCCCTGAAGTATCTCTGGTTGCGGCGCTTGGTGACAGCCTTTGTTTGTGCTGGCCTGTTTGTGCTGCTCAGCACCATGGTGGTGACGACTCCCTGGAATTTGTCCACGGAAGTGCCGATCGGCGATGAGGCCATTTATGTCATTGCCCAGCACTTCTTTAGTGACTTCCTCCTGCCCTTCGAGTTGGCTTCGGTGTTGCTGCTGATGGCCTTGATTGGGGCGATCGTCCTAGCACGGCGCGAGTTCTTCGCCGACACCCCCACCACCCCCGACAGCAAAGAGGATCTCCTGCTGCCCGAACGGCCCAGGGAACTGGTGGGATCCACTAAGGAATAGCCCGATCGATCCCAAAGCGGGCAGGTTTAGGTCAGTCTTGGGTTAGTGGCTCAGATTGTCCCGAAAACCTGCCCCTACCTCTGTTTTGAACCTTGTTGGCCCCTTGTTTGTTGGGCATTAATTCTGAAACCTTTAACGTTGAGCCTTAACCCTGGGAAACATTCATGTACTTACAATATTTCCTACTCTTATCAGCGGCACTCTTTTGCATTGGGGTTTATGGTTTGGTCACAAGCCGAAATGCGGTTCGCGTTTTGATGTCGATCGAGCTAATGCTCAACGCCGTCAACCTCAACCTCATGGCCTTTTCCAACTATCTCGACGGTGTAGCCATTAAGGGTCAAGTCTTTACGGTGTTTGTGCTGACCGTAGCGGCAGCAGAAGCGGCTGTGGGTTTGGCAATTTTGCTGGCCATTTACCGCAACCGGGACACCGTGGATATGGAGCAGTTCAACCTCCTCAAATGGTAGGTTTCCAGCCGAAATAGACCATAATCCCGGTACGGGCAATCCCCCGGTTTTAGCTGGTAGGGGCAATCCCCCCGTGGTTGCCCCGGTTTTGGTCCCAAGAGGGTCGGCACGGGGGCACGACCCCTACCGCTGCCTAGATTCTGGGCCACAATTTTGGATGGGGTTGAGAGTTTTGGGGTCTCGATCGAGTTAACCCAGTCTACAAACGAGGAGGCAGGCTATGGTTCTCTGCATTGTGGCGATCAACCTGGGGCTAGTGCTGTTGTGTCTGTGCAGCGTTTGGTATCTGGGGCAGATCCGGAAAACCCTTCAGGAACTCAACCACTCCCTAGCTGAACTGCAATACCACTGTTACCGCAGCCTCCACATCTCCCCCCCCAGCACCACCGCCGGTCAGCGGGGTACCCAAAACCTACGGCACCAGTACCGCCACCTGGAAGCCTCCCTCATCCGCCTTCAGCGGTTTAGAGCCTTGGTACAGCTCCTGCAACGGCTTGATTTGATGCAAAATCTGATCCCAAAACGGTTTTTTTAGGCTGTGATGCAAAAATGGTTCTTGTAGACTGAGGAGACTCCATGGCCCCCCAACGATCGAATTCTGCCTCCCCCTCAAAAGCGCCGCTGCTTGGGGGCTTGTTGCTGGGAACCGCGATCGGGGCCGTCGTGGGATTTATGGCCGCACCCCGATCGGGAGCTGCAACCCGTCGCAAGGTCAAGCAACAGGTTCAACAATCCGTACAGCAGTCCCTCGAAACCCTGACCCCCCTCGCGGATGACATCACCCACAGCTACCAGACGGGCGTGAAGCGGTGGTCTAAGCAGGCCACACACCAATGGCAGGGGTTGGTGGTGCGCTGCAAGGAGGCGATCGCAGCAGGGATTGAGGCCGGGAAACAGGTCCAGGAAACGGACACCCGCGATACCGTCGCCGTCGCCGTTTATCCCTCGGAAGACGGTCCCACAGAAGACTATTCCCCAGAAGACGATCCCGTAGACTATCCGTCAGAAGACGATCCCCCAGCACCCAAACCCAACTCGAACGAAGCGAACGAGCCTTCGAGTCCTTTCAACCCCCTCTCCCCACAACCCCAAGGGGACAGTTAAAATTTTCAACAGGATCTGCACCAGCGTTCCTCGGCCCAGCGGTCTTCCCCTGTCCCTGACAAGCGGGGAACAGTCCTGGGGATTGACTTCTAGGGTTTATTTCCAGTTTTGCACGCCCCCCTCCTGTGATTGATCCCACCCTTTGGCTTGGTCTTTCTCTCTTCCTAGTTGCCCTCAGTTTGACGGCAGTGCTCGTTGCTGCGGTTCCAGCACTCCAGGAAGTGGCCCGTGCGGCCCGCAGTGCTGAAAAATTATTTGATACCTTGGCGCGGGAGTTACCCCCTACGTTAGATGCGATCCGGCTCACGGGGCTGGAAATTACAGAACTGCCCGATGATGTGACCGAAGGGGTCAAAAACGCCAGTAACCTTGCGCGGCAGGTGGATGAGGGAGTCACGGAGGTGCGGCGACAGGCCCGCCATGCCCAACGCACCACCCGCAGCGTCACTGCCGGGGTCAAAGCAGCCTGGAAAACCTTCACCCGGCCCCCCGCCTCCCTACCCCGCAGTCCCCTGCCCCAACCCAGCAGCGACCCGCTTCAGTCGGGCGATCGGCCCTTGTTGAACCTGGGCGATCGCAGCCTCGATCGGGGCGATCGGGATCCTGCTCCCCCCAACTCCCGCACCGTAGAATAGAACCCTACAGCCCCCTCTAGCCCCCTGCGGCCCCCCCAGACCCCACCTCTACCCATCCCCCTAGCTCCCTCATCCTCCACCCCGCCCCCCTTGCCCTTACACCACCCCGATCCCCATGGCCCGTCGCCCTCGTTCTAGCTCTTCCCGTTCCAACTCCCCCCGCTACGACTACGACTACGACTACGACTACGATGCCGCCCCGGACCCTAGTTCCCGTCCCAACGGGTCTGCCAAGCCCTCCTCCGTTGGC
The DNA here is from genome assembly GCA_049452395.1 of Prochlorothrix sp. Classification (GTDB taxonomy): domain Bacteria; phylum Cyanobacteriota; class Cyanobacteriia; order Prochlorotrichales; family Prochlorotrichaceae; genus Prochlorothrix. The sequence continues at coordinate 9,846 of JBMTWK010000030.1, forward strand.
ACCACCACCTCGATCGCAGTCCTAGGCGGCACCCTGATCCTCGGCATTGGCATCGGCATTGCCTTTAGCTCCACCGCCAACCTCGCGCCCCAGAACGTGGCCACACGGGAGGCGATCGATCGAGCCGCCCCCAACCCAGAACTCTGTGCCCAGTTTGGGGCCAGCGCGATCGCCGTCGATATGCGCATGTTTGTCACCTTTAACCCCTTCAATGCCTATGTGGCCCAGCCCACCATGCAACCGGCCTGTGTTCTCCGCAGCAATAACTGGTCAATTTTAGAGCAGCGAGATTTGGTCTCGGATCAGGATGTGCGGGAGTGTAAGAACCGGATGAATACCTTTGGCTTTGTCGGTGAGCTGGGCGAAAGTTCACAGGTAGACTGTGTGTATCAAAATGACGCGGCGAAAAACCTCTTCCTCACGCCGGGGATGGAAGGGGTGCCGGAAACCGAGCGGTTCTAGAAGACCCATCCGTTTGACAGCCCTCAGAACCAACAGGCAAACCGTGCAATGGCAACAATTTTACGAGACTGGAGCTATCGCTACCCCTGGCTCTACAACAGCATTTCACGGGTGGCAGCGCTGAGCGTGGGCGGGGAAGGGCGCTTTCGGCGGCTGGCCCTAGGGGAGCTGAAGTTGGGGCCAGAGGTGACGGTGCTGGATCTGTGCTGTGGCGCGGGGCAGGCGACCCAGGTTTTAGTGCAGGACTTTCAGCAGGTGACGGGGTTGGATGCGTCGCCCCGATCGCTGGCGGCAGCCAAACAGGTGGCCCCCCAAGCTCAGTATGTCCAGGGCTTTGCGGAGGAGATGCCCCTAGAGGCGGGGCAGTTTGACTTGGTGCATACCAGTGCGGCCTTGCATGAAATGGAGCCGGAGCAGTTGCGGCAAATTGTGGCGGAGATCGATCGGGTTCTCAAACCAGGGGGAATCGTGGCGATCGCTGATTTTCATCCCCCCACCCAACCCCTGATGTGGCCCGGTCTTGCGGCTTTTTTCTGGCTGTTTGAAACAGAAACCGCATGGCAATTCGTGAAAACAGACTTAGCGCAACTGCTCACGGCCCAGGGCTTCCAAATACAGCGCCAAACCCTCTACGCAGGCGGCAGTCTCCAGGTTATCCAAGCCCAAAAACGGTTAGGTTAGCGAGTTTGGAAGACATTTTTAACCATGGGGCGCTGGATTTTGAGGGCAATGCGGGTTAATTGCTCCGCATCCGTGGCTTTCAAGCGCCAACCCAGGGCACCAAGGTTTTCCTGGGCTTGGGCTAGGTTTCTCGCCCCTGGAATCGGAATCGTTCCCTGACAGAGGCACCAGTTGAGGGCAATTTGGGCCGGGGTTTTGTCATAGCTGCGGGCCAACTCCTCCATCGGCCCCAGCAAGTCCTGGGCACTGGGCAACAGTTGCCGGAACAGCAAGCCCCGCAAGCCCTTGGGCAACTGCTCTGGCTGGCGATATTTACCCGTGAGCAGCCCCAGGGTGAGGGGACTATAGGCAATGATCTGCACCCCCAGTTCGCCGCAGGTGTCCCGCAGTTCTTGAAAGGGGAGGCTGGCGATCGACAGCAGCGAGTACTGAATTTGTAAGGTCGCCAGGGGAATTTGGCGATCGGCAAAGCGCTGATGCACCTTCTGTAGGGTTTTGGGGCCATAATTCGACAGTCCCACAGCTCTGACCTGCCCTTGCTCCCACAAGTCGCCCAAACCGTCCAATAGCGCCCCCTCCTGCCACGGCGCATAATTACTCGTAGGCCAGTGCATTTGCACCAAATCCACCGATCGGCCTAACCGCTCCGCCGAGGCCAGTCCCGCCTTCACCATCGCCCCCCGCGTCAACCGCCAAGGGTAAGCGGCCAATTTCGTCGCAATACAGAAGGTTTTTGGCAATTTACGGCCATATTCCTGGGTAAACTGCCCTAAAAGCTTCTCGCTTTGCCCCTTGAGCTTGCCGGTACCGTAGGAGTCCCCCGTATCAAACAGCGTCACTCCCCCCCGCAGACAAGCATTGAACACCCGCTGCAACTCCGGATCCGCCGCTGGGTCATAGTCCCACAGCAACCGGTTGCCCCAGGCCCAAGTGCCGCAGCCCATGGGCGGTAGCACAAGATTGGGGACGATCGCGATGGGGGTTTCCTGGACTAGGGGGATTTTTGAGTCGGAATCAACGGAGGGAGCGGCAAAGGGCGATCGGCCTTGGGTCAGTTGTTGCCAGCGATCGCACAGAATCTGTAGGGGTGAAGCCATAGCAGCAGGGCAAAACAGGGCGGGCGGAACAAGTCAGGCGGAGCAAGAAGCTCAGCACTAAGCTCTTGTCATCCTACCCCTTCAAGGGTTCCCAGAAACCCTTGGATATCCCGTTGAAAATCGGCCCAACAGGGGCTAAGGCGATCGATGAGGGCTTGAATGCGATCGTCCTCCAGCTCAAAGCCATAGCGGTGGACCAAAACATGACGAAAGCCGCGATAGGGTTGCAGTTGAGCCAGGGTCTCAGGCCGGAGCACGGGGGGACGCAGTTGGGGCAAATTCAGCGCCATTTGCTCTAAAAGCGCTTGGTGGGAGTTGGCCCCCTGGGGCAAGGAGCCGTCGATCGCCTTTGCAATCTCCTCTAAAATTCGCTCAACCCCCACATAGAAATTGTGTAAACTTAAAGCTGCGGCTCGATAGTAATCTGAATCCCCGGTTCTTTGGGCTTTCTGTGCCTGTTCCTGGGTTATGTCGATAATTTTTACCAAATTACTTAGCTCCTGGTCAATCTTCGCCTTCAGGACAGGGTGAGTATTCATCGGGGCATCAAAGGATAGAGGAGACAGAGCGGGTAGGGCGGTGGGGGTAACCCTAGGGCTAAGGAGTTGGCCTTGGGCTAGGGCAGCAGCAAGGGCGGGAGTAGCGGTTTCGGCGGGAACAAGGTCGATCGCCACTTGGGCGATCGCGCCCATGCCCTGGAGATAGCCCACAGCCTCCCAATAGCGATCGGGCGCTAAGCCCCACACCCCTAAGTCGAGGTCAGATGCGCCATGGAACCGATCGCTCAGCAAGGAACCAAAAACCCGCACGGCTTCGACGTTGTAGCGATCGTGGAGCCACTGCGCCGCCTGTTGTGCGACTTGCCAAACTTGCTGCCGCCGCTGTGAGACTACGTTGACCCTAAAAATAGCTTTGGTTTCCAAAGTGCTGCGCTCTCTTGTTGCTGACAGGATCTTAGGAGAATCAAGGAGCCGATTACAAATCGGCGATCCCAATCTGCGAACCGGCGATCCTGTAATGGGGGTGAGAATAAAAGAGCCGATTGCAAATCGGCGATCCCAATCTGCAAATCGGCGATCCCATGGCGAATCGGCGAACCTAGAACAGGGGTGGGCTAGGCGGATTGGGGGTTACAGGGCGAAGGGCAGGAGGGGGGGAGAGTGCGATCGAGCCAAATTTGGGCCGCTTCGGGGCTGAGGGGCTTAGAAAACAAATAACCTTGGCCATAGTCACAGGACCACTGGCGCAAAAGGTTAACCTGCTCCTGGGTCTCGATACCTTCGGCAGTGACGCTAATGCCCAGGTCATGGCTGAGGTTGACGATATTTTTAACCAACGTGCGATCGGCCTGTCCGTGGGGAATCTGGCTGACAAAGCTTTTGTCAATTTTGAGGGTATCGATCGGAAACCGACAGAGATAGCTCAGGGCAGAATACCCCGTTCCAAAATCATCCAAACTCAGGCAAATATCTAACTCCTTCAGGGCCAGCATCGTATCAATACAGTTGGACTCTAGATCGCTGTCGAGATCAGTCTGAGTGGGAAGGGCAACACGCTCCGTAATTTCTAGCTTGAGATAGTGGCCCGGTAGGCCC
>JBMTWK010000031.1:0-13653 GCA_049452395.1 Prochlorothrix sp.
GTGCAACAGCAACGGAATGCGGGAAAACGGCACGAGGGACAATAGCGCAACGGGCCAATGCCGATGACCTTACGATTCTACAAATCTTACCGAGGGAATCACCGATATTTCACTCAAAAAAAATTACCTTTTGAGTACTTGACGCATCAATCATTGGGGAACGCTTCCCCCATCAAGTACCCAAAAAGTAAGTTCAGCCGGTGGCTTACTGCTAGGTAATGCCATGTTTTTTCCCAGGCTCGATCGGGCCATCCGGATACCTGAGCCGATCGCTGAGATCTCCTGAGCCATGGGATCTCCCTTGGATCTGCTGGGCCTTTACGTCACAATAGAAAACACAACCCCCCTCACGATAGCGTGACAGATTCGTGACAGACCCCCTTTGCAGCATCCCGTAAACCCTATGCCGCCCGCCACCCCCCTACCTACTCCCCGTTCCACCTCCGCAGCCACCCCCCAGTCCCAGCCCGATCGCAGCACCGCCCTGCCCCAGTACCAGGATGTCGTCATTGTGGGCGGCGGCATTGTGGGGCTGACCTTGGCGGCAACCCTGGGGCGATCGGGCCTGAAGGTCACGGTGGTGGAGTCCCAACCCATCGACCAGGGACTGAATAACAAACGGGCCTATGCCCTAACCCTCCTCACCAGCGAAATTTTCCAGGGTTTGGGCCTTTGGGGACAAATTCGGCCCCAGATTACAGCTTTTGATACGATTCGGCTGGCGGATGCCGATTATCGCGGGGTTGTGCGGTTGAGATCGGGGCATTTGCGGCGATCGGAGTTGGGCTATGTGGCAGAACATCGGGTCTTGCTGCGGGCACTGTGGCAGCAGGTGCAAAGCCTCGATCGGGTCACCTGCCTTGCGCCGATGCAGGTCACCGCAGTCACCTACCAACCCAACCCCACCCCCAGCCCCGCAACCCAGCGGGCCACCGTCACCCTCCAAACCCCCGACGGCCCCCACCACATCCACACCCCCCTGGTCGTCGCCGCCGATGGGGCCAAGTCTCCCCTGCGCACTGCCGCTGGAATTTCGACCCAAGGTTGGGCCTATTGGCAGTCCTGCATTGGCTTCACCGTCCGCACCCAGCACCCCCACTCCCACACCGCCCACGAGCATTTCTGGCCCAGCGGCCCCTTTGCGATTTTGCCCCTCCCCGATCGGCGCTGCCAGGTGGTTTGGACCGCCCCCCACCCCGAAGCCCAACGCCTTGCCGCCTTGCCGGAAGCCGACTTCCTCGCCCTACTGCGGGAGCGCTTTGGTCCGGCCTTTGGCGACCTTGAGCTAGATACACCCCGGTTTGTCTTTCCGGTCCGGCTGATGCAGAGCGATCGCTACAGCCAGCCCGGTCTAGCCCTGGTGGGGGATGCGGCCCACTGTTGCCACCCCGTTGGCGGTCAGGGGATGAATTTGGGGATTCGGGATGCGGTAGCCCTGGCGGAGGTGTTAGGGCAGGCCCAGCAGCGGGGGGAAGATTGGGGCAGTGGGGCGGTGCTGAAGCGCTACGATCGCTGGCGGCGCTGGGAAAATTGGCTGATTTTGGGCTTTACGGACCTGCTCGATCGCACCTTTTCCAACCAGTTTCTGCCCCTCGTCATCGCCCGACGGGCGGGGTTGCACCTGCTGCGATCGGTGCCCCCGGTGCGCCGTTTGGCGCTGGCGTTAATGACGGGGCAGTTGGGCCGCAAACCGGCGATCGCCACAGGCATAACGGACGCAACTGCTCAAAAGCCCATGCAGCCCTAGGTTGAGGAGCAATGTTATCAAGGCGAGGAACTTCAGCATGGAGCTGATTCAAGAATTGGGGCAACGGCTGGCAACGGCGGCGCAAACCTGGCCCGATCGCGGCGACTGGCTAAGCGCCCTGGGCTGGCTGGGCCTCTATGCCGCCTTTGCGGTGCCCTGGGGTTGGGGGCGGCTGTTACAGTGGGATCCGGTGGGCGATCGATCGGCCATTCTCAGCAACGGGACGATCGCCCTCGTTTTTCCCGCCCTCTTTGAAGAAATCCTCTTTCGGGTTCTGCCCTTGCCTGTAGCAAATCCGGCCCCGATCGTCCCAATCCCCAGCCTAGACCCGATCTCCCCCCTTGCCATACCTTTCTTTGATCTTGACCTTTGGCTCTGGCCCAGCCTCAGCCTGCTGCTCTTCATCCTCGCCCACCCCCTCAATGCCCTGCTCTTCTTCCCCCGCCGCCGCCCCACCTTCTACAACCCCACCTTCCTCACCCTCGCCGGATTCCTCGGCCTCATCTGCACCCTCGCCTACCTCCAAAGCGGCTCCCTCTGGCCCCCAGTCTTCTTGCACTGGCTGATTGTGGTGGTGTGGTTGCTGCTGTTGGGAGGCTGTCGGCGTTTGGGATTTGTGGCGTAGTGGAATCGCGAAAGTCGTGGAATCGCAAAAGTCGTGGAATCGCGGGAGTAACAGGAGAGTTGCCCCAAGGGTAACCCCGTGTTTGATAATGGAACAGCCGATCGGAGCCTTGAAATCGGCCCGGAGATCGGCCCGGTTTTCTCACCACCCGCGCCCCATCCCGCCCGCCTCACCCGTAGGGGCGTGGTTTCCGCGCCCAAGGCAGAAATCTTTAGGCATCAACCCAGTCCACCCCCTTTTGAGTTCCCCATGAATTACCTTGTTACTGTCCTGCGCGATCGCATTGAAGCGGAAGCCGCCTACTCCGACCTAGAAAAAGCGGGCATCCCCCTCAGTCAGATGTCTATCCTCGGTCGGGGCTACAAAAGTGCCGATGAATTTGGCCTCCTGGACCCCTACGACTCCGCCTGGAAGCAAATTCGCCTGATGGCAACCTGGTTAATCCCCTTTGGCTTTGGAGCGGGCGTAGTTTTCAGCATTATCAGCGGTCTTCAGACCTTTGCCTGGGCTGGAGAGTTTGGCAACCATGCGATCGGCGGGATTCTGGGGGCGATCGCCGCCTCCATGGGCAGCCTCTTTGTGGGGGGTGGCGCTGGCATTATCCTCAGCGGGGACGTGGTTCCCTACCGCAACCGCATCAATGCCGGGAAGTATTTGGTCGTTGTTCAGGGCACGCCCCAGCTTACCCGCCAAGCCACGACGATTTTACGCAAATATCAGCCTGAGAACATCCAAGGCTACGAAGAACGGGGTTAGGGGAGTTAAAACGATCGTGACAGACGACACTGCCAAACCCTCTACACTCTCCCTGCACTGCGTCAATACCGCCAACCTCCCCCAAATTCTCCAGAAATTGGGCATTTCCCTGGTGGTGACAACCTACCAGGCTGGCAAAGTGATTCTGGTGCGGGCCGATGGCGACACCCTCAACGCCCACTTTCGCCAGTTTGCCCGACCCATGGGCTTGGATGTCAATCTCACCCGAATGGCGATCGGCACTAAAAACGCCATCATTGAACTCTACAATATGCCTGCGGTGGGCCAAAAACTGGAACCCCTGGGCAAACATGATGCCTGCTATATCCCCCGCAACGTCCATTTTACCGGCGATATCGACATCCACGAGCTAGCCTGGGCGGGCGATCAACTCTAGCTCGTTAATACGGCTTTTTCCTGCCTCTGTACCCTCGATCCGGCCTATAGTTTTAGCCCCCAGTGGCGACCCCCCTTTATTAGTTCCCTGTCACCGAGCGATCGGTGCCACCTCAATGGGCTGGCGATCGTCGCCGACCAACCCCGCTATGTCACGGCCCTCGGCACCCAGGACACCGCCCAAGGCTGGCGCGAGACTAAAGCCTCCGGCGGCATCATCATGGATATTCAAACCAACGAAATTCTAGCCCCAGGGCTATCCATGCCCCACTCGCCCCGCTGGTATCGCGATCGGCTCTGGTTCCTGGAATCCGGGCGCGGCAGTTTGGCCACCCTAGACCCCAACAGCGGCCAAGTCACAACAGTGGCGGAATTCCCCGGTTTTACGCGGGGGTTATCGTTTTGGGGCGAGTTTGCCTTTGTGGGCCTGTCCCAGGTGCGGGAATCAGCCATTTTTGGCGGTTTACCCCTCACAGAGCGGTTAACGGAGCGCACCTGTGGGGTGTGGGTCGTCCACTGGCCGACGGGGGAAACGGTGGCTTTTTTGCGGTTTGAGTCGGGGGTAGAGGAGGTTTTTGCGGTGGGGGTGATGCCCCAGATTCAATTTCCGGAGATTTTGGAGCTAGAGGAAGACCGCATTTCTTCTTCACTTTGCCCTACCCGATGAGGCACTCAAGGACGTGGCCCAACTCGGTTAAATATCCCCACAAACCCTCGTAGGGGCAGGTTTTCGAGACCATTTCAGCCACCAAACCCAAAATAAACCAAACCTGTCCTCTTTTGGACAGAATCCGGGACGATCGCAAAAAGGGCGGGTTTGGGGAGATAACCGCGATTGGGCAGAGTTTAGAGCAAAAACCCGCCCCTACGAGATAATGGGGGGAATACGGGGGGAATATGGTTTAGAGGGCAAATAAGGTTTATTTTTACGAGGATTCCAAAGAACTGGGGGCTAAAATGGCGACAAGATGTTGGAAAAGATCAGCCAGATCCGCAGGGACTCGGTAGAGATTGAGATCTTGGATGATGTGCTGCTGTGCCCGATCGAAACAGCCAAACTGCCAAATATCCCCCGTAGAAACCGCCCCATAGAGCCGTGGAGACTCGGAAGCCGTCCATTGATCCAAAGCAATCAACTCCACGGCCAATTGCGTGAAACCTCTGGCTAAATCGGCGTTTTTGGCTTCGATAATCAGAAGGTTCTGTTGATTTTGTAGATAGTAATCCAAGGAACCTTTGAGGCGATCGGACACGTTAATGCTGTACTCAATCCGGAGTTGAGCCTGGGTGCAGTCCAGCAAGGCCAGCACAACCGGTGCAATCAAAACCTCTCGACGGGCGGCTTCACTGGTCAGGCTCACCAAGGGTAAACGCCGTTCCAGACTTGCCCTCAGTTCGGCTACAGTGGCCCTAGAGTCTAGCCGATCGCCCCCGATCGGGAACTCTAAAGCTTGCCGCTGGAAGCTACAGCCAAATTCAGCCAGGATTTCGTCAGGTTCATAGCTGAGATCGAAATAATTGCTAAAGGTATAGGATCGATCGGGATCGAGAATCGGACCTCTAACCATCGCCACTCTCCTGAATCATCAAAACAGTAAACCCCCAAAGGTTAGGACTCCGTGAGGAGGTTTAACAGATCCTCCGTAGACATCTTGCCGCTCATTTCCGTTCCTTCCAGCAGACTATCGGCCAAATCCCGCTTATGTTGGTGTAATTCGACGATTTTTTCCTCGATCGTGCCCTGGGCCACCAACCGATACACCGTCACAGGTCGCTGCTGCCCCAAACGGTGCGCCCGATCGGAAGCCTGATCCTCCACCGCCGGATTCCACCACGGATCCATGTGAATCACATAATCCGCCGCCGTCAGGTTCAAGCCCGTTCCCCCCGCCTTGAGGCTAATCAAGAACACTTCCCCATCCCCAGACTGGAAGGCCGTAACCCGCTTTTGCCGTTCCTTGGCCGGGGTACTGCCATCCAAGTATTGGTAGGAAATAGACTTGGCTTTGAGGTGATCTTCCAGAATCCGCAGGTGATCGACAAATTGACTGAAAACTAGCGCCTTATGGTTATTTTCCAGCAGTTCCTCTAGGACTTCCCCAAAAACCTGAAGCTTGGCGCTGGGGATGGGGCTGTCGGGAACCACCAGGCGACTATTGCAGCAGGCCCGCCGCAATCGCATAATTTCCGCCAAAACCTGCAAATGCTGGGGACCGTTGTTGTTGGGATCTTCCGAGAGTTTGGCCAGGGCTTCCCGGCGGAGGGCTTCGTAAAAGGCGGTTTCCTCCTTGCTCAGTTCCACCTGAAGCGTAATCTCGGTGCGGGAGGGCAACTCCTCCAGAACTTGGGTCTTGGTCCGGCGCAGGATAAAGGGTTGGATTAATTTCTTGAGCTTTTGCCGTGCAGCTCGGTCTTGGTAGCGCTCGATCGGGTTTGCAAACTTCTCATTAAAGCTTTCCAGGGATCCCAACAGCCCCGGATTAATAAAGCGGAACAGGTTCCAGAGTTCACCGAGGTGGTTTTCGATCGGGGTGCCCGTGGTCAGCATTTTGAATTTGCCCTGGAGAGCCATGGCCGCCTTAGAGCGCTTGGTTGAGGAGTTTTTAATGGCTTGGGCTTCGTCCAGAACGATCGTCTCCCACTCCACCTCCGCCAACATCGTCGCGACCTCCTCCTGCTGGAGCAAACCGTAGCTACAGACCACCATATCGAAGGGCTGGACCTCTTCCAGCAATTTTTGGCGATCGCCGCCCAAATAGAGCGCATTAAGGGTAGGGGCAAAGCGCTGAGCCTCCGCTAGCCAGTTCCAACAGACCGAAGTCGGGGCAATGATCAAGGTCGGCCCCTGGGGCGCACGGGTCAAAATCAAAGCCAGGGCTTGCAAGGTTTTGCCCAAGCCCATATCATCGGCCAAACACGCCCCCACCCCCCAGTGGGCCAAGCGGGCCAACCACTGAAAGCCCTCCAACTGGTAATCCCGCAGATCGCCCTGGAGGGTTGACGGCACCTCCGGTTGCAGCTCCTCCACCTCCCGCAGCCGTTGGATATGGGCCTGCCAATGCTGATCCGCCTGGACACTGCCCGCTTCCTCCATCAAATCTTCCAACGCAAAGGCCGCAAGGGGATGAAAACGGAGATTTTTGCCATGGGGTTCTGAAAAAGCCTGAAGCTCATCCAAACGCTTGCGGAAGCTATCCGTTAGGGCCAAAAACTGACCATCATCCAACTGAATAAAGCGACCGGGACTGCTTTGCAAGAGGTGGATAAGCTGGCGCAAATCCAGCACCAAGTCATCGCTGATCTGGAGGGTGCCACTGGCGGCAAACCAATCCTTTTGTTGCCCCACCCGCAACGTGAAACTTTCCGCCCCCACCTGCCGCTTGAGCTTAAAGGTCTGCCCTTCCGGCCACTCCACAATCACCTGATCCCCCAGGGCTTGCAGTTCCGTCAGCAGTTCCAGGCAGTCCTCCGGCTCTTCTAGCAACCACTCTCCATCCTGCGCCCAGTCGGGGTCTAGATGGGGACAGGCGGCTTGGACTGCTGTGGCCAGTTCCCGCTCTAGGTCACGGTTGCGCGTGGTTTGGAGCCGCTCGCGATCGACCTCGCCCACCACCGTTTCTCCCCCATGGCCCGGTCGATAGTAGGGGCCACCGTGGCCAAAGGGCCGCACCAGTAAGGCCGCTTTCAGCCCCTTGCCAGCGGGCAGCAAATGCACCAAGGGGGTGGGCACCGCCTCCACCTCCCGCGCCCCCGCTAAGTCCCCGCCAATGTCGGACTGGATCGTAACAATGCCAGAAATAGCGCTAATGGCCGATAAAACCTGTTCCTGGGCATCCACCGGCACCCGTAGAGAATTTTCCTCCCCCAGAATTGCAGCAATGGTGCGATGCTCTTCTTTAATGGGGAAGACGACAACACGGGTGGGGGTTTCTTTCCAGATCACAATGTCCCGATCGCCCCCGATCGCCGGGTGCAACTCCAACCGCAACCAGCCCTCTTCCACCTTGCGCACCCGCACCTCCGGCTCTCCCTGCACCACATCCACCCGCACCGTCGGCGTATCTTCCCAAAACACACGGGGATGGCCCACCAGCGCCAGCATCGCCCGATGGCTAAAGGCGTAGTTCATCGAGCCATAGTAACCCGTGGAATATTCCACCTCCAGGCAGTTGCAGATCTGAATATCCTGGGGCGTAAGGTAATCGAACTCGATCGCCGCCTCCTTGAGCCGCTTGAGGGCCACATTGCGCCCCTTGCTCCATTTGCCCTTGCCGGAAACCTTCTGCTCCTTAGGCGTAAGGTTATAAAACCCGTCCTGAACCTGCAAAAACCAGCACATCCGCCGCTCGCGAGGCTGGGTCTCTGAGGTTGGGGTGGGTTCGCTCTGGAGGCTGATCAGCGCCCGCAACCGCAGTTGCCATGCTTCCTGGGGTTCCAAGAGGTGAATCAGCGACTGGGTGCCCAATGCCTGATGGCTGTCCTTGCCCTTTTTCTCCCAATGGCCCCCACCGGGCCACTGACTGAGGAACGTTGCCACCTCCATCGCAACCCAGTGATAGCCCCCGGCCTCGGCAAGGCTGTAGAGCTTGCGGGCCTGATCCACCAACTTAAAGGCCGCGCTGCGATCGCTCCAGTAGGCCAACAGCAGGCTCCAAAAACGATGAAAGGGCAAATTCGATCGCTGAAGGGACTGAATCACCCCCTCTAGGGTGGCCTGAAGGCTCACATTGCCCTGGCGCACCTGGGCCAAAATCTCCAAACTGCTGTAAATCAGCCACAGATCCCCATTGCCCTCATTATTTTGACTGCCCGCATACAGGGCCGCTTGGTGCAAACTAATGGCCGATCCTTCCTGAATCAAGGTCGCCGTATAGAACAGCCCTTCCATTTGCTGGAGAGACAGCCGCCGCTTTTTGCTTTTGCGGCGCATCAGCTCAAAGGCCAAGTTATAGGCCGTCATGGCCTCCGCAAAATGCCCGCACACCATCGATCGCAGGCCCTGCACCGCCTGGTGCAACACCACCACCTCCCGATCGTCCTCCTGGGGATCGCAGGCCAGCACCCCCTGAATCGACGCAAAATCGCCCCGCAGCACCAAATGGTTCGCCAAGACGCGCCGCAACTGGGGCGTACAGCCGGGATGCTGCTGGCGACAGTCCTCCAGCAAAATCTCAAACAGATCGGGCTGGGGCTGGAACGTATCCAACGCCTCCCCCAACAGCGCCTCCATCACCTCCGTATAAATCGCCGGGGCAAGGCTGCGAATCCAGTCGCGATCAAAGGGATTGATATACACCTCCTTGAGCAGATTGCCTAACCGCGAAACCTCCCGCCCGTAGCAGTAGCGAACATACTGGTTCCACAGCTCCATCACCTGCTCAAAGTCATTCTGGTACAACGCAATGCGCACCTCCCGCATCAGTTCCACCACCTTGGTGAAATGGATCACACTGCCATTCCAACTGGTGTAGAGGGGAAAGCGCTGGCGCACAATCTTGACCATGCGCTCCAGGTTACCCTGCCCCACCGCCTCACGGGTTGCCAGTTCCGCAATCAAAACATGGCAGCGATAGCCGCTCGACGGCGACCCCGACACCACCCCCAAGCGCATAAACCGCTGTAATCGCTGTTGAAGCTGGGTATTGGACAGGGGTTGCCGTTTTTGGTCCTTAATCCCCAAGTCCGTGACACATTTTTGCAGCAACAGCGCCGGAATAGGCTGATAAATCACCGACATCAGTTGGATAAACTGCTGCTCTGGGACAGAGAGATCCTGATAAGCCGAAAACAGAGCTTGGCGCTGGGTTGCGGTATCGGCAGTGGCAGCAGATTTGGGCATAGTGGGGATCTAAAGTCTCAAAGTCTAAGGTGATTGTGTCCAGCCAAGCAGGCTAGTCCCAGGGCGGGAAAAACAAGTTTTGTTAGGGTCTTTTCCCCCCTGAGTCCGGGGGATTAGAGGGGAAAGACAAGAGCCGGGGCAATACTCCCCTTAGCCGCCAACCTTGGCTTGATACTGGCTGGCATCCATCAGATGGGACAGATCCGTTGAGGCACAACGCACCTTAACGAGCCAGCCCTGACCATAGGGATCGGCTTGGAGAGTGTCGGGGGCTTCGATCGCCGCCTCATTCCGTTCCAGGACTTCCCCCGAAACCGGCGCATACAGTTCGCCCACCGCCTTTACCGATTCCACATCGCCAAACTTTTCCCCCTGGGTCAGGGCGCTGCCCACTGTGGGCAAATCAACAAAGACAATGTCCCCCAGTTCCTGGACTGCAAACGCAGAAATGCCAATGGTGGCGGTGTCACCGTCGAGCTGCACATATTCATGACTGTCGGCATATTTGAGTTGGTCTGGATAGTCCAGTGCCATGGCCGGTCCTCCTTTGGGATGGGTAAGGGTGGGTTGACGGGTGGGGTGGGTTTGTCAAGGCGAACACAGGCGCACCAAACACGATCGCCCCCAGCCGCCACAAACACCAACCGCCACAAACACCAACCGCCACAAATTAGTTCAACGTCAGATCTTACACCTCTGGCCGGTTCGATCGCAGCTTATTCTCCGGAGCCATAAGGATTTCCTGCCCTGCCGGTAGACCTGTGACCCCCTTGGTTAGACAATGGGAAAGCCCCACACCAGATGGATCCGGACCGGATGGGTCCACAGGTTGGGGCTACCGCTTCAAGTTCAAATGCTCGTTGTTCAGGAGTTGAGAAACCGTTGGGTGTAGAACTGCGCAGTTATGTTTATCTCGATCGGCTCCAAGCCCAACATGCCGCCTACATCGGTACGGTTTCCTTGGGGTTTTTGCCCCTGCCGGGGGATGCCTCCCTCTGGGTTGAGATTTCCCCTGGGGTTGAAATTAATCGCATCACCGATGTGGCCCTAAAGGCGGCGGATGTGCGCCCCGGAGTCCTGTTTATTGAGCGCCTCTATGGCCTGCTGGAAATCCATGCCTCGCGCCAGGGCGAAGTCCAAGCCGCAGGCAAAGCCATTTTGGCCGCCCTGGGGGTCAAGCGCCAAGATTCCCTCAAGCCCCAGGTGGTCTCTAGCCAGGTCATCCGCAACCTCGATCCCCACCATGTCCAGCTCATTAACCGCAACCGGCGCGGCCAAATGATCATGGCGGGGCAAACCCTCTATGTCCTAGAGGTGCAACCGGCGGCCTATGCCTCCCTCGCGGCGAACGAAGCGGAAAAGGCGGCTTTGATTAATATTTTGCAGGTGACTTCCGTGGGCAGTTTTGGGCGGCTCTACCTGGGCGGTGAAGAGCGGGATATCCTGGCGGCGGAGGCGGCAGTGGTGGAAGCCCTCAAGTATGTGCCCGGTCGCGATCCCAGCAGCACCCGATCGGAATAAACACCAGCAACACCGTGACGCAGGCCGTCTTGGGCGATCGCATTAATACTTGCCGCCCATGCTTTGCCCCTACGGTGTAACCCCAGAAACCCCGGCACGATCGCCCTATAATAAAGCCACGACGATCGCACACGATCGATCCCCATCCAACCCCCAACCTTAGCCCATTAACCTTGGAGCATTTCCGTGGCTGCTGGTTCCCCTGTTATCCCCGCCGACAAAGCCAAAACGCTAAAAGCCGCCTTTCAAGCCTGTGATGTGGGTGCCCTACAGGGAGAAGCTCAGAAATACTATGTCGATCTCTCGGCGGTGCGCAGTCCTGTCTCGATTAATAGCCTAAAGACGCGGCTAGACTTTTTGGATCCGGGGCAGTTTGAGGCAGTGCTGTTTACGGGGCATCGAGGCTGTGGCAAAAGTACCGAACTCCTGCGGCTCAAAGCCCATTTAGAGAAAGAATACCGGGTCATTTACCTAGAAACCGATGATTCCCTCGATATTAACGATGCCGACTACATTGATTTGTATTTGGTCCTGATTCGTCAGGTCATGCGGGAGGTGGGTAAGCTGAAACTGGCCCTCGATCGGCGGCTCTTAGAAAATTTTGAGCAGTGGTTTAAGGAAATCACCCAGGAAACCGAGGAATCGGTGGAGAAGTCGGCCAGCCTGGACACGGAAGCTGAGGCCGGGGTTGAGGTGCCTTTTTTGGCGAAGCTGGTGGTGAAGTTGTTGGCCCAAATTAAGGGATCCCACGTTCAGCGCAAGACCGTCAGAACAACCCTACAACAGGATATTGGCCGCTTAAAGACCGATATGAACGCGCTTTTGTTAGATGCCTTTGAAAAGCTGCGGGAAGCGTATCCCCAGTATTCCAAGGGCTTTTTGGTGATGTTTGACAACCTCGATCGGGTGCCGCCGGAGGTGGGCGATCGGCTCTATTTTGACTACGCCCCCCAACTCCAAGACCTCAACTGCACCCTAATCTACACGGTGCCAATTTCCGTTGTTTATTCCGACAAAAACGTCAATAATAGCTTTAGTCAGCCCCATATTGTGCCTATGGTCAATATTTACCAGCAACAAGAGGGGAAGCTGAGCTATAACCTAGAGGTCTTGCAACAGTTAGGGCGGCTGATTACGGAGCGGATGGACTATCGGGCGATTTTTGCGAGTCCAGCGGGCAAGCCGAGTGCTTTGGTGATGGAGTTGCTGAAGGCCAGTGGGGGCCATGTGCGGCAGTTGATGCAGATGGTGGCGAAGGCGTGTTTAGTAGCAGCGGGGCGCGGGTCCAGCCAGATTGAGGCGATCGATGTGGCCTATGTGATTAAACAGGAACGGTTTAATTTTGAGCGGGTGGTGCCGGAGCATCACTATCCCCTACTGGTGCAGGTGTGTCGGCAGCAGCGGGTGCCCCAAACGGCGGATGGGCAACGAATGTTGTTTAATTTGTCGGTGTTGGAGTATAACGGCGATCGACGCTGGAACTATATCAACCCGGTCATTCGCCAGTCGGAGCCATTTCAGGAGGCCAAAGCCCTTTACCCCCTGTAGGGGCGTGGTTTCCGCGCCCAAAGCTGGATTTTGGCGGGTCAACTTGTTAAATTTTTGGTTTGCAGCAATCGCGCTAGCCCTATGGCTGATTTTCAGGATTTTATTACCCATAATCAAGCAGCGTTTAACCAGTTACTGACGTTTATTGATTTTGCAGCGGAACGGCTGACGATAGCCTTTGTTTCGGTCAATTTTGTCCCCGATCGGGAGGCGATTATTGCAGCACTGCGGGAACAGCCCCAGTGCGAGGCGGTGCAGTTGGTGGAGTTGGAGTTTCGTGATTCCCAGTTGCAACAGTTGCAAGGGGCGTTGCTGGAGCGGCTGGCGCAGGTGGAGCGGGAACCGGGGAAAAAGTTGGTGCTGCTGATTACGGGGCTGGAGCAGTCGATCGGGATGAGTGGGGATTATCCGCCTCTGTTGCAAGACTTAAATTTTGTGCGGGATGGCTTTGGGGCAAAGGTGCCCCATCCGCTGGTCTTCTTTCTGCCGGACTACTCGATTACGCGGCTGGCTCGGTTTGCGCCGGATTTTTGGGCCTGGGAGTTGGGGCTATTCCGGTTCGAGACCTTGCCCCAGCGGGTCCGGGAAAATTACGCCTACACGCTGGAGTCGGAGCGCATCCGAGAAGGGCTGGATTTGCGGGAACGCCAGGAGCGGGTTGATTTGTTGCAGCGGCTGTTGATGGAGTATAAACCTCAAGGTATCTCACTATCACTGCCAATTAGCGAAGTATGCACTAAAATCTACCGTGAGATAGGGAGGATATATTACCAGCTAGGAGAAATCGACAAAGCTAAGGACTCCTTACTATCTGGGCTTCACTTAGCCAGTAACTTCCCTGAACTACAAAATCTGAAAGCTTGGTTGCTGGGTGAGTTTGCAGATTGCCTAAATTTGCAAGGAGAGATCGACGCAGCCTATTCCAACTATCAGGAAGCGAGAAGTATATTTCATAGATTTTGTAATCAAGAAGGAGAAGCGGCTACTCTCCATGAAATTGCTGGTATTCAAGCCAACCAGGGGGACATCCAGGGCGCGATCGACCTCTACCAACAGTCCCTCCAACTCCAAGAGCAAATCGGCAATATCCAGGGCAAAGCCGCCACCCTGCACCAATTAGCCATCCTCAAAGCCAACCAGGGGGACATCCAGGGCGCGATCGACCTCTACCAACAGTCCCTCCAACTCCAAGAGCAAATCGGCAATATCCAGGGCAAAGCC
>JBMTWK010000032.1:0-13553 GCA_049452395.1 Prochlorothrix sp.
AAAACTTCTTGGGGATCCTCGGTCCACCTTAAAAATCTCTTTATAAATTAGCTCTAAGGGAGGGCAAGACTGCACAGCCCTGGGGCCAGACTCGTTAAGGTGATGCTGAGATTGGAACAACCGTCGAAGCACGCACCTTCTTAACAAGAGGATCTTTACTGTGCTGGGTACTTTACCTGGCTTAGCTTATACCTGTAAAGCCAACTTCACGATCGGTTACAACCCCTATCCAAACCTCCATTTTTACCCCCCATTTTCCCCAGAGACACCCACGACCTAACCGACTCCTCCCCCCAAGCCCCTACTCCGGCTCCACCCTCCACTGATCCCACTGGCTCAACACAACATCCGCCTGCTGAATCCGCACCGATCGCGACCAACCCCACGTCACCCCAATACAACCCGCCGCCCCCGCCGCCCGTGCCATCGCCATATCCCCCGTCGCATCCCCCACCTTTAAGGTTTCCGACGGATTAACCACCAACTCAGCACAAGCTTGCCTAAAACAGTCCGGATCAGGCTTTTAAGGCGATCGATCGGCCCCCCACACCAACTGAAACCCCGCCGCTAAACCATAGGTCTCCAAGAAATCCTCAAGATTAGCCGTGATATCCCCAGAAACTAGCCCTAGGGCAACCTTTTGATCGATCAAAGTCTGGAGAAACGATCGCGCAGGCGCAAATAACGGCGTTTCCTGGGCCTTACGCTGGGGGCCACGATCGGCCTCCGTAAACGCCTGCTCCACGATCGCCAACGCCTCAAACCAATCCTTCCCCGTTTCCGCCCCATAGGCCGCCGCCGCAATCACATTCTCCCGGCGACTCGCCACCGCCATCAGCCCCGCCGGATTCAGTCCCTGATCCTCCAACCCAAAAGCCATTAACAACGGCTCCAACACCCCCGGCACCTGAGAATCCACTAACCGCGCCCGACGATAGGCCAAAGCCCGCAAGAAATCCTCCGATCGGGCTAGAGTACCATCTTTATCAAACAAAATTGCTTTAATCCCCTTAAAAGAACGCTGGGGCTGGTCTGGAAGACAGCAGTGTAAGGTAACCATAGCTCAAAGTACAGGCCGTAAAAAAATTGAGAAAACGAGTGCAGGACTAAGCCCTACAGCTCCAAGCCGCTCCGGCAGACCTCTAGCCTACCCCGATGGACCCACGAGATCCAGAACCTGGGCCAGTTAGCCAAAGCTTAAACAGGCCATAACCTGCCCATGACCCAAGCTTATGTATTGCGCTTTACACTTAGCCCCAGTAGCCCCAGAACCGCCCCACTCCTAAGGTCCAGCCATGACAGGTCCAGCCATAGCATTCACGCTTTCTAACGCCACCCCCCCCACCCCTGCCGCAGCCCCCACCCCCAGCGCACCCACGCCTCAGTCTGCATGGCCCGAAAACGTCCACCCCGGCATGAGACAACAACTAGAGCACCGTTACCACCAGCGCAACGTCCAATCGTTCAAAGCAGGGGAGTCGATTGCGCTACCGATCGGCAGTTTATGGGTCGTTTGTCGGGGAGTCGTGACCCTCAGTACTGTCTACGACAACGGTGAAGAAGCACTGCTGGGCCTCGTGGGACCGTCGGGACTGTTCGGACTGCCACTGTCCCAGGTGGAACCCTACCAAGCGATCGCCCTCTCCGCAGTAGATTTGCTCAGCCTGTCCATGGCAGAACTGGAACACTCCCCCTTGCTCTGTCAGGATTTGTTTCGGAGCCTAAGCCACCGCCTACGCCAAGGTGAGCGGCTCCTGGCGATCGTGGGACAGCGGCGCGTTGAGGACCGGCTGCGGCAATTTTTGCAACTCCTTGCTGAAGAATTTGGACAACGCTGTACTGACTTAAACCAGGATGTAGACCGGGATGTAAATTGGGATTTCAGCCAAAGCTCCAGCCGGAATTTAAGCAGTCAGGGTCAAAACCGGGATCTAGGCCAAAATTTAAGCCACAAATCACTCAAAGAATCACTTATTAGTCGCCAAAGCTTCAAAAATTCTCGAACTCCTCAGAATCCCAGCACCTCCTACGTCCGGCTGAGTGTGCGCCTAACCCACCAGCACCTCGCCAACGCCCTAGGGACCACACGGGTCACCATCACGCGGTTAATGGGTCAGTTACGGCGGGAAGGCTGGTTAGAGATAGACGAGGATCGCCATCTGCTCTTGCCCGTGGGGCGGGGATCTTGATAAGCCCAAGAGAATCCGCCCTAAAGGGGGTTTAAGCAAGAAAAATCAGCTTGCTGATTGCAAATCGGCGATCTTAGGGGAAGTTTTAGCGATTGAGTGCCGATTTTCAAATAGCCTGAAGTTACGGTGTGAGCGGTAGCCCTCAGGGTATAGGGGAGGGTGGAGCCGAACCCTTGAGAATTCTGCATAATAGGGGCAGTATAAACGTCAATGCCGCACGATCGTCCGGCGATCGTCGTTTGCAAACCTTGAGGAGCTGACTTCCCTGTGCTAGATACCGGCAGTATTACCAATTCCCGTGAAGCAGAGATTCTAGAGGTCGTTTTCCGTAATGGTTGGGGCTATATGCGCAGTCTTCTGGTGGAAGCGAAGCCAGGAGAGCCAGATGTGCCCCCGCCGGAGGTTTTGCGCAATATTTTGGTACAACTGGGGCCAGTTTTTATCAAGCTGGGGCAGTTGCTCAGTACCCGTCCCGACCTGTTGCCCCCTGCCTATATTGAGTGCCTCAGCGAACTTCAGGCCCAGGTGCCGCCCGTAGATTCTGCCACGATCGAAGCTTTTATCCGCCAAAACGCGCCCCTACCCGTTGAAGATACCTTCGCCGTCATTAACTATGAAGCGATCGCAGCGGGGTCGATCGGCCAAATCCACAAAGCCGTACTCTGGGATGGGCGAGAAGTTGCCCTGAAAGTCCGCCGACCGGGCATTGAAGTGCAAGTAGAGCAGGATATTGCCTTAATTTTGCGCATTGCGGGCTTAATGTCCGCCACGCAGTTCGGAGAGCGCTACGGAGTCTTGGACTTAGCCGAAGAATTCAGCAATGCCCTGCGGGCTGAGTTAAATTTCACCACAGAAGCCGCCTATACCGATCAACTGCGCCAAAACCTCGCAAAAAGTACCTGGTTCGACCCCGATCACCTAGTTGTTCCAGAAATTATCTGGGAGTTAACCACCCCCAAAATCATCGTCATGGCGTGGTTGCGGGGCAAACCCATGCTAACAGCGACGCTGCGCGGTAAGGGCTATAAGAGCCTGGAAGAAGAACGAAAGGCCATTACAACCTTGCTTTTTCGCAGTTTCTTCCAGCAATTCTTTATTGACGGCTTTTTCCACGCTGATCCCCACCCCGGCAATATCTTTTACTTGGATGATGGCCGCATTGCCTTGCTAGACTGCGGCATGGTGGGCAACTTAGATCCCCGCACCCGCACAACCCTAACGGAAATGGTCTTGGCGATCGTCAGTGCCGATGCCCAGCGCTGCACCCAGTTAGCCCTCCAAATTGCAGAACCGACCGCTTCCGTCGATTTAGTCCAAGTCGAAGCCGATATCCGCCGCCTGCTCCAGCGCTACGCCAATGTCAGCCTCGCCAACCTCAGCACCGCAGAAGCCTTTAATGCCCTTGTGCAGATTGTCAGCCGCAATAATTTACGCTGGCCCGCCAATATTGGCCTATTTGCCAAGTCCGTCGCCAACTTAGAAGGAGCAGCGCGACTGTTTAACCCCAGCGTCAATGTTGTGGAAGAAGTCCAGCCCCTGATGACGGATATTTTCCGCCGTCAGCTCTTTGGGGACAATCCCCTTCAACTCCTGCTGCGCACGGGCTTGGAGTTTCGCAATCTCTCCTTGGAGTCTCCCCGCCAGTTTGCCTTTCTCCTGAACCGCCTCAGCACGGAAACCCTCAAGTTTAACCTCAATATCCAGGAAATCGACGAATTACGGCGCAGTATCGAGGCTGCGGCCAACCGTCGCACCTTTGGCACGGTGGTCAGTGGCTTAATTGTGGGGGCTGCAATTTTGTCTACAGGGCAACAAACAGCAGAACTCCAGCTCTTGAGTGATGTCTTTTTTGTGGTGGCAAGTTTGCTGGGGTTTTGGCTGTTGGTCAGTATTATTCGATCGGGCGGCTAAGCTGCCCAACCGCAAACCTCCCCCTGCACTTTTCCCCCCCTAAACAGGGGGAGTGAGGAGGATTCTTCAGGAGTCTTTACTAGCAAGGCAAACCTAAGCAAACTGCTGCAATTCTGCTTCCAGCATTTGCACAAGCTTGTCATTGCCCTTTTCCCGTGCCGAAGCTAACCGTTGCTCCACGGTGCGGCGAATATTGGCCCGGTGAATCATTTCTAAATCTTGAAGCTGCTGCTGACGCAGTTGGAACGCGGTGCTCGTCGGTTGCAAGGTAGGGGTAACCTGGGGCATGGGCACAACCGCGATCGATCGGCCATCGTTGCGATACTCAACACCGCGATAGCAGAGGCTCAAAACGGGCTGCGGCACAGGAACGGCGACGGGTTGACGGTAATTGAACACAGCACCGCGATATTGGCCCCGAAGCTGGCTGTCAACCATTTTTACTTCGGAAGCGTCTACTTCATAGGGAATGCCACGATAGGTGCGTTTCATGATCTTAAATCTCCGGCAAAGGCTATAGAGAACTGGACAGTCAGGGGGCGATCGGATCCCAGATGGGAAACTGCTATACACAGGGGGAGGCTTGTAATGACCTCTAATATCGAGGGGCTGCCCCTCGCCAGCACAGTGATATTCTGTATTTATTGTTACCATTCTGCCCAGAAAACTATCCCCGTGTCACGGTTTCTTCATAATTTGTAAATTAAAGGCTGGCCCACTTAACTCCCGCAGGACACAGCTTTAAGGGGGATTTAAGAGGCATTTAAGGGGCATTTAATGGGCGTTTAATGGGCGTTTAATCCACGTTGAATGGGCTGCATCATCCCACTTCCTCAGATGCGCCCCTCATCCCCCGGCCCCTTCTCCCAAGGGCTAGAAGGGGAGCCAGATCTTTAGCCCCCTGGGAGGGCCGATTTGTAATCGGCTTTCTTCATTCCCCCACTTGCCTGGGAGGGCCGATTTGTAATCGG
Organism: Prochlorothrix sp.; assembly: GCA_049452395.1. GTDB lineage: Bacteria > Cyanobacteriota > Cyanobacteriia > Prochlorotrichales > Prochlorotrichaceae > Prochlorothrix. The sequence continues at coordinate 5,072 of JBMTWK010000032.1, forward strand.
CTTTCTTCATTCCCCCACTTGGCAAAGCGGCAAAGTCCCCCTAGTACAGCAGGACGGCAATTTTCACCCCCTTTCTAGGGCGGGCACCTTGCCCGCGTGGTGAGCGAGACACTCACCCTAATGAGTCTAAACCTTACGCCTTTGCCTCCTCAACGCAACAGCTTCACATCAGCTTGCCGTTTAAGCCCTGCATCAGGTAATCAGCAGCAATTACAGCACCATTTTCGGTTTTTAGAGACCCTAAAGCCTGTAGCTTAGCCGATCGGTCGGGTTCCTGACTGAGAGCCGTTAACCCTGCCGTCAGTGCCGCCCCATCCAAAGGATCAACCCGCCAGCCATAGCCTTGGGCCACCAGCCGATCGACCCGCCGTTCCTGATCATCCACCCCCCGCTGTAGCGGCACCCACAACGTCGGCACCCCATGGTGCAACAACTCCGCCACACTGTTGTACCCCGCTGCGGAAATCGCCCCCTGAAAGGCTGACCAGCACTCCGCCAGGGGATAGTGGCGAATGGTGCTGAGATTGGGGATTTGGGCCAGATTTCCCAGGGTGAGGCGACCGAGGGGCGGCTGGGCAACCACAAACTGCCATTGGGGGAAAAGGGCCGTTTGGGCCAAAACCCACTGCAAAAGGTCGCCATAGTCGGGATCACCCCCCCCACCAAAGCCCACATAGAGCAGGGGCCGATCGGGGGACAACCCCAGCCGATCGCAGGCGCTTTCCCGGTCCAAAGCCTCCGATCGATCGCGGACCAACATCGGCCCCGTCCAACACACCGGCACCCCCTCCGGCAGGGGCAGCGCAACATCCTCCGGCAGATGGGGAATTAAAATCTGGTCATAGAGGGCTAAAATCTGCTGAAACCAGGGATCACCGCAGACTTCCTGCTTCTGCTCCCGGTAAATAAAGACTCGCTTGCCATCCCAGCGTAAAACCGGTAACAGTTCCTGGGCAGATCCAGCAGGGAAAGTATCCACCACCAAAACATGGGGCTGGAAGGCTGAAATGGTATTGACCACCACCGTATGGAGGAGGCGATTATAGACACCGTAGCGCAAACCACTGGGTTTGGCGGCCATGCGGGACGGCACTTTAACACTGGCAAAGCCCTCCTGCCAAAGGATGCCTTCGGCCTCGGAGGTGGTGAGGAAGAGAAACTGGCTCCGGGGCGATCGCTGGCGGATTTGTCGAGCCAGGGCGAGGGTTCGGCTCAAGTGACCCAAGCCTAAGCCGTTCACGGCATAAAACAGCCAACGCCGTCCAATTTCCCCCTGGGACATCTCCACAGACTCCTAAACAGCTTCCTAAACAGATTCCTAAACAGATTCCTAAAAGACCTACACCTCCCCCAGTTCAAAGACCTAGGTCGGGTCCATCTCACATTCGCAGGTTAATCGATTCGGTAGAGGCAATCCCCCCGTGGTTGCCCCGGTTTTGGGCCATAGGAGGGGAGCTACGGGAGCACGACCCCTACGCATATTCTGCCCAAACGGATATTCTGCCCAAGTGGGTGCTTCCCCTTGATCCTACAGTTCCGGCAGGGGCGCTTGGGAAACGGCTCCAACGCGGTGAAAATAGCTGAAATAGATCGTTAAAAGGCGCGGATCCAGGGCAGGGGGAGGATAGAGGACGTTGCGAGCAGATAAATAGGGCGAGGTGAGGTCATCGGCGATCGCGGGCTTCGGGGGAAACAAAAAGGTGCCCCGTGCTGCAATGACCGTGTTGAGAAACTCATAAATGGGGGGGGTCAGGCAGTGCTGGCCCTGGGCCTGAAAGCGTTTGACCCACTCCTCCGCCGCCAGACCCTCTAGGGGATAGCCGAGGCGTTGGGTGTTGGCCACCAGTTCCAGCCAAGTGCAGGGCTTGGCGTTGAGGAGATGGAAGGTGCGGCCAAAGGCGGCTTCCTGGCGACCGAGGTGAACCAGGGCACGGCTAAAGTAATCGACGGGGGCGGCTTCGATCGCCTCACTGACACGGGGATAGGCTTGCAACTGCACCGAGGCAATGAGCAAAGCAAAGAGAAAATCTTTAATATTGTGGTCTAAATCAATAATTCCCGTGGCGCTATGGCCCAAAATCCGACCGGGGCGGTGAATACAGGCCGACAACCCCCGCTTCTGGGCCGCCTGGACCATCAGTTCCGACACAACCTTGGTTTGTTTATAGCCCCCCTTGACGGTGGCGGGGTCGGGCAGGTCTGTTTCCCGAAAAGCACCCTGGGGAGGGTCAGGCTGACCAAAGAACAGCCCCAGACTAGAAATATAGTGAAATGGCGTACTCTGGCCCCGTTGGGCGAGGTCTAGCAGGGTCTGGGTTCCGCCGACGTTAATGGCTTTGAGATCGGCATAGGGTTGGGTAACCGCAACCCCGGCAGCGCTGTGGTAAATGCGATCGAGGCGGCTCCCCAGTCGCTCAAACTGAGTTTCACTCCAGCCGAGGTAGGGCTGGGCCAAGTCTCCCGGTAGGGGCTGAATGCGGTTGAGCCAACTGCTCGATCGCAGGTCGCTGCCCTTGCGCCACAGTTGGTAGCGCTGGAGCATTTGCAGCAGGCGATCGCCCCCATCCCGCCCATCCTTGGCCCGCACGAGACAGTAAATCTGGGCTGAGGTTTGGGTGAGCAGTTCCGCTAGCAGATAAATTCCCAAGAACCCCGTTGCTCCGGTCAGGAGAATTTGGCGGGGGTGCTGCCAGTGGGGACTGCGGGGATGGGGATAGGTCAGGCTCGGATCGAGCTGGGCTTCGGCCCGAAGATCGAGGGGGGTGGCCATGGGAATTTGTGATACGGCGGTTCTGACCTAGGGTAGAACATCCCTGGGGTTTTGAAAAATTCCCGGTACCGATCGCGGCATGAAGCGCCGTTAAATTACCTCAACCCATCGCCTAAATTTCGTCGTCGTGGGCAAAGCGGTTATAGAGGAAGTCTAGGGCTTCGTTACGCAGATCGTAGTAGCGGGGGTCTTCCATGATCCGCGCACGATCGCGGGGGCGGGTAAAGGGAACTTCTAGGATTTCGCCAATTTGGGCCGAGGGACCATTGGTCATCATCACCACCCGATCGGCCAAAAATAGGGCTTCATCAATGTCATGGGTAATCATCAAAACCGTCAGGCGATGCTCATCCCAAATCTTGAGCAGCTCGTCCTGGAGTTCCTCGCGGGTGATGGCATCCAGTGCGCCAAAGGGTTCATCCATGATCAAAATGCGGGGCCGAATGGCCAGGGCACGGGCGATCGCCACCCGCTGCTTCATCCCCCCAGAGAGCTGGTTGGGGCGCTTTTGGGCGGCTTCCGTTAGCCCCACCATGGCCAGATGCTCATGGACGATCGCCACCTTTTGCAGGCGGGAAAGCTGGGGATTGGCGGCATTGACAGCCAGATAGACATTCTCGAAGGCGGTTTTCCAGGGCAGCAGGGCATAGTTTTGGAAAACCATCATGCGATCGAGGCCGGGAGCCTTAACCGGGCGACCATCCAGATAAACCGTCCCGCTGGAGGGCTGGGTAAATCCGGCCACCATGTTGAGCAGGGTGCTTTTCCCACAGCCAGAGTGGCCAATGACGGTAATAAACTCCCCCTCTTCAACGGTGAGGCTGATTTGATCGAGGACGGGATAGACCCCATTGGGGGTGTCGTAGACCTTGGACACCGCATCAACGGTGAGCAAAGGCATGGAATTAGTCGCAGTAGCGGTAGGAGATTGGGCGATCAAGGTTTGCATCGGCGGTGTAGGGGATAGGGTGGAGCGACAAATCTGTAGGAGCTAGGAGGCGGTGCGGCAAGTTTAGGCAACCAAGGCCACGGGCGGCTCGGCACGATCGATTTGGATTTCCCGCACATCGATCGGCTGACCAATGGCAAATTGTTCCAGATACTCCAGGGGATGGTTGGGATCAAAGGTCACCCCATCAAACAGGGTGAAGGCACTGAGTCCCGGTTCCTGATCGGGCCAGCCCAACTGACGGGTCGCTTCGCTGTATAGATCGAGGCGACGCACCCGCTCCAGCACTTCCACCCAGTTTTTGGGGAAGGGAGTCATGCCCCAACGGGCCATTTGGGTCAGGATCCACAGCCCTTCCGCCCGACCAGGGGCGTTGGCGCGATCGATGTGGAACTGGTGGAAGTTCATGTGGGGCTGATCGGGGACGTTGCGGCCCGTAACATAGTCCGTCACAAAGCCCGGTTTGATGTACTTGAGATCGGCTCCGATATAGTCCGGTTTCGCCAGGATCTCGGCAACTTCCAAGCGATTTTTGGGATCATCGCAGTACTCACAGGCCATCAGCAGCGCTTTCACCAAGGCGATATGGGTCTGGGGATAGCGCTCCACCCAGTCTTCCCGCAGGCCCAAGACTTTTTCGGGGTGACCGGGCCAAATTTCCAAATCCGTGGCAATGCTGTAGCCAATGCCCTCCTGGAGTGCCCACCCATGCCAGGGCGATCCCACACAGTAGCCGTCAATATTGCCCGCCTTGAGGTTGGCCACCATCTGGGCCGGGGGAATCACCACCAGATTGACATCCCGATCGGGATCAACGCCGCCCGCCGCCAGCCAGTAGCGCAACAGCAGGTTTTGCATAGAGGTGGGATGGACCATCGCCAGGGTATGGCGAGATCCCGCCGTCAGGAGGCGCTGCAAGTCTGCCAGGGATTGGATACCCAGGGCTTGGGCAGCTTGTCCGAGAACAATGGCGTTGCCGTTGCGGCTCAGGACCATGGCCGTAATCATGGGGGTAGCTTCATTGCCACCTGCTCCCAGGGTCATGGCCAGGGGCATCCCAGCCACCATCAAACCGCCATCCAGACGACCTTCCCGCACCCCTTTACCCAGGGTTTTCCAACTGGATTCCCGGCTGAGGGTCACTTCCGACAGGCCCACTTCCTTAAAGAAGCCCTTTTCCTGGGCAATGGCCAGGGGAGCGCAGTCCGTCAGCGGCATAAAGCCCAAATCGAGGTTCACCTTTTCCAGACCGTTGCTGGCAACCGCAACACGGGGCTGGGCCTTGTGCTTCTTGGCCCGCTTTTGCTGGTTGAGGAAGTAAATAATTTCGTTGCGGAGGCCATAGTAGGCGGGGTGCTTGACCATCTCTAGGCGATGGCGGGGGCGTTCGATTGGAATATCGAGGATTTGGCCAATGTGGGCGGCGGGGCCGTTGGTGAGCATGACCACGCGATCGGAGAGCAGCAGGGCTTCATCCACATCGTGGGTCACCATAATGGCGGTAACCTTGTGATCCTGGCAAATTTGCATCAGTTGCTCTTGGAGGTTGCCCCGCGTCAAGGCATCCAGCGCCCCAAAGGGTTCATCCAGCAACAGCACCTTGGGCCGAATCGCCAAAGCACGGGCGATCGCCACCCGCTGTTTCATCCCACCGGATAGCTCATGGGGATAGCGATCGGCGGCCCGCCGTAGCCCCACCAAATCAATATGCTCTTCAATAATGCCTTTGCGCTCTCCCTTGGGGAGGGTCTTGAGGGCGGTATCAACAGCGAGGGAGATGTTTTGGCGAACGGTCTTCCAGGGCAGCAGGGAGTAGTTTTGGAACACCACCATGCGATCGGGGCCGGGTTGGCGAATTTCCCGCCCTTCCAGGACTGCACCCCCATGGGTGGGCCGATCGAGACCGGCAACAATATTCAGGAGCGTAGACTTACCACAGCCAGAGTGGCCAATGAGGGAAATAAACTCCCCCTGTTTAATTTTCAGCTCAATATTTTTAAGGGCAATGTACTCGCCCCCATCGGGCAGGGCAAAAATCTTATCAACGTGATCAATTTCAACGTAAGCAGACATGGGCGTGTTTGGGCGCGGGGGACTGGAGCGGAGTAGGGTAAATGGGGCAGAACCAGGCAGTCTTAGGCTAATCTAGCCATTTTTAGGCAACTCAAGCCGACTGAAGCCCCTTGGACAATTCGGCAGAAGCTCCGGCAGAGCAGGGAGCCTAGGACTGGTTGTCCTTCAGGACAAAGCTGCCTAGCAGCGCAATGAACTTATCCAACAACAAACCCACCAAGCCCACATAGACCAGGGCGAGGATAATTTCGCTCAGCAAAGAACTGTTCCAGGCATCCCAGATAAAGAAGCCAATCCCAACGCCACCAATCAACATTTCTGCGGCCACGATCGCCAGCCAAGACAGGCCAATGCCGATGCGCAGACCCGTGAAAACGTAGGGAACCGTCGCCGGAAACAGAATTTCCGTGAAATAGGTCCAGCGGGACAGTTGCAGCACCCGCGACACGTTGCGGTAGTCCTGGGGCAGTTGTTGGACCCCCATGGCGGTGTTGATGATGATGGGCCAAATTGCGGTAATGAAAATCACAAAGATGGCAGAGGGTTCGCTGTCCTGGAGGGCGGCGAGGGAAATGGGGAGCCATGCCAGGGGCGGCACAGTCCGCAGAACCTGGAAAATGGGATCCAGGGCTGCATAAACGAGGGCACTACTGCCGATTAAAATACCCAGAAAAATACCGGCGACTGCCGCACCGCTAAAGCCGATGGCAACCCGCTTCAAGCTAGCCAGGATTTGCCAAAATAGCCCCTTATCAGTTCCACCATTGTCAAAAAAGGGATTAATAATCAAATCCCAGGTGTCTTCAACAACGGTAATGGGGCCAGGAAGGTTAGCATCGGGGCTAGAGCAGATCAACTGCCAAATTGTCAAAACCACGATGATGCCAAGGACCGAGGTACCAACTTTCTGGAAGGGTTGCAGGGCTGTGAGCAGCTTACTGAGGGGAGTCGATCGGGATGGACGGTGGGAGGTGGTCGCCATAGTTTAAGAGTGAATGTCAGCCAAAGAGTAAAACGGAGCAACGATCGGAAAGAAGAAGCTTAAAAGAGCATGGACACCAAGCCAAACTCCTATCGAGGGAAGCGGGAGAAGCAGGGCAAAATACAGAGAAGCAAGGCCCGATGGATTTCATAGAGGCTGGGTTGGGGTCCATCCCACTTTGGTATAAGGAACCGATTCGGTAGGGGCAATCCCCCCGTGGTTGCCCCGGCTTGGCTCAAAGCAGGTCAGGAAACCTGGCCCCTACCGGGATTTTTCCAAGGAGGGTCAGAAAACCTGACCCCTACCGAGATTCTTCTGAAGCTGGGCTTAGACCTTCTTGATCTTGAGGGAACTGAGGTAGGCGCTGGGGTTTTCGGGGTCAAAGGTTACGCCATCAAAGAAGGTCTCAACCCCCCGCGAGGAGCTAGCCGGAATCGCAGCCTCTTGGCCCAATGCCTTAGCCGCAGCTTGCCAGAGATCTTCCCGGTTCACCTGATCCACCAGCGCCTTGGTGTCGGTGTCGGGCTTGAGGTAGCCCCAGCGGATATTTTCCGTGAGGAACCAGAGGTCATGGCTCTTAAAGGGATAGGAAGCGTTGCGATCCCAGTAGGTCTGCATAAAGCTGGGGTCATCCAGGGTGCGATCGGTACCGAAGTCAAAGATCCCCTTGGAGCGATCGAGAATATCCTCCACGGGCACCTTGAACCATTCGCGCTTGGCCAGGATATTGCACATTTCATCCTTGTTTTCGGCCATATCACACCACATTTGGGCCTCTTGCACCGCCATCAGCAGCGCTTGGGTCGCTTTCGGGTTGGCATCCACCCAATCGGCCCGCATTCCAAAGGCCTTTTCGGGGTGATCCTTCCACAGTTCACCCGTGGTCAGAGCACCATAGCCAATGGCTTGGTTCACCGTTTGCAGAGGCCACGGCTCACCCACACAGAAGGCTTCCATGGCATCCACCTTCATGTTGGCCACCATCTGGGCAGGAGGTACCACGATCGTCGAGACTTCCTTATCCGGGTCGATGCCCCCCGCAGCCAGCCAGTAGCGAATCCAGATATCGTGGGTTCCGCCGGGGAAGGTCATAGCAACCTTGATATCCTTACCCCCTGCCTTGGCCTTGGCAAAGGCTTCCTTGAGGGGGCTACTGTCGAGGCCCACATTTAAGTCTTTGTAGGCATTGGAGAGCAGAATTCCTTGGCCGTTCACGTTCAAGCGGGCCAGAATATACATGGGCACGGGCTTACCATCGGTAACCGTCCCCGTCGAGAGCAAATAGGGCATGGGGGTAAGAATATGCGCCCCATCAATGCCGCCCCCTGCGGAACCAATCACAAGATTATCCCGCGTTGCACCCCAGGAAGCCTGCTTCAGCACTTCCACATCAGGCATCCCATATTTGGCAAAAATCCCCTTTTCCTTGGCAATAATCAGGGGAGCGGCATCCGTCAGCGCAATAAAGCCCAGCTTAGCGGTGGTGACTTCGGGGGTATCGAGGGCTGCGACAGGGCCAGGAGTTGGGGCACTACTCCCCGCAGCAGGGGTTGCCTCGGAGGTGGGGGTCGTGGTGCTGGACTGACAAGCATTAAGAATCAAGCTTGCGGCAGTTGAGGCACCAGCCGTGATCAGAAACTTACGACGGGATAGTTGACTCATGGAAAACGCTTAAAGGGTAAGAAGATCGTTACGATTATGGTCGTAG
>JBMTWK010000033.1:0-13293 GCA_049452395.1 Prochlorothrix sp.
TGGTGAGGGTTGGATTTTGGGGCGGTGGGGGGAGGCTGGGTTCGATCGGTCTCCCCAAGCTTGGGTCTAAATTGGACCCCGATCGGCGATCGCGTCGCGCCAAGTCGGGATATAGCCGCTCATCCACCACATCATCCAATAATTCGCGGACATTAACCCGATCGTAGCTTTTGCGGCATTCAATGTCAGGCCGTCGATCGTCCTGGTATTTGTCCAGGGTTTGCTTGGGGTAAAACTCTGGGTTGGGGCTGGTGCGGCAGGTTTTGCAGTTGCAGGGGATAAGTTTTTGGACTTGGAGGTTTTCGTAGCTGTTGTGGATTTTGTCGAGTTCGTGGGCGATCGGCAGCAGCCAGTCCCGTTGTCGGTTGCCACTAACGCGAATTTCAATGACCCGCTGGGGGTAATTCTCTTTAATTTCGGCTAAAGCGCTGCCATTGGTCACCACAACCCCCGTTTTCCACACCAAAGCCTCTTCTGGGGCGGGCACGGGGGCACCGCCCCTACTGGGTTCAGGGTGAAGGCCATCTTGCTCCCCTCGCCCATTTTGGGAGAGGGGCTGGGGGTGAGGGTCTTCCCGGGAGGGCACGGGGGCACCGCCCCTACCGTGTTCGGGGGTAGCGTGCGGGGGGGCCTGGTAAGCAATATATTGGTGCAACTCCACAATTAAGCGGCTAACAATGCCCTTGGGCATAAATTCATAGGTTTAGCGGAGGCGGAGGTTGGGGGAGTCGTCCCAGGTGTAGCAGGGTTGATTTTCGCTGAGGAGTTGGGGGGCGATGTAGTGATGGTCTTGGCGGGGGATTTCATAGCAGAGCTTGAATTTCTGCATCAACTCCAACAACTCATCGCGGTAGGGGGCGTAACTGCCGGTCCAGAGTTTTTTGAGGTCGGCGGTGGTAAAGTGGCCGAGATTGCTGCGGATTGTGGGGTTATCCAGGATTTTGTAGGCGGCGGCGGTGCCCCACTCCGGCTTGAGGATCAGCAGGTGTTTGAGGACTTTATCCTCTTGGAAGTGGAGACAGATGCCGAGATCGTGGAGATAGTCGCTGATGCGCAGCATTTCGTCGGGATTCGTCAGGGCTTGCTGGCGGCAGAAGTCGAAGTATTGGCTGCGGTCTAGGGTGTTGCGGCTGTGGCTGCTGTTTTCCAGGATGGCGCGAACGCGGGTCCAGCTTGGCGGCAGGGGGGTGCCCACATGGTCCAGGGTGGTGAGGCGCTGCTGAATGTAGCGGGTGAGGTCGGCTAAGCCCCGGTTGGTGGCCAAGTTGACGGCAAAAACTCGCTCTAGATGCAGAAATTCCCCCCGCAGTTGCCGCTCGTTGATATCCCACTGGCGATCCTGTTTTTCGTTTTTAACAATAATCACGGGGCTATCCCCGCCCAGGAGGTTGACGGTTTTGAGCCAGTAGTAAAAGTCGGTGTCTTCTTTGCGGCTGTCGGCCACCAAAATATAGAGGGAGCGCTTGCTGAGGAAAAATTGGTGGGTTTGGTGATAGATTTCCTGGCCGCCAAAGTCCCAAATCCGCGCTCGAAAGGGTTGACCGCCGGGGGTCGCAAATTCCCACGCCAGTACGTCAATGCCTTCGGTGCTGGGTTCTTCTTTGAGTTTGTAGTTTGCATTCAGCAGTTTCTGGGCCAGGGTCGTTTTTCCGGCCCCGCCTTCGCCGATAATCAGGATTTTGGCTTCATTGAGGGCTTGGGCCTCGGCGGTTTGGCTTTGGAAATAGAAGCTCAGCACCGCTTTTATGTCTCCTGGTTGCTTGTCCCAAGCAAATCGACCTGGAATTTCTAAAAGTTCGGGGGGAATGGGGAGGGGGTTGGCCCGCAAATCCAGGGTTTCGAGATTAGGGAGGGTCTGGATCCAATCAGGAACCGTTGTAATCCCGCAGTTATAGAGCTTGAGTGTGTTTAAGTTCGTCAGTTGTCCGATTTCGGGGGGGACACTGCTCAGTTGAGTGCCGCTGAGGTCAAGCTGTTGCAGGTTCGTCAGTTGTCCGATTTCGGGGGGGACACTGCTCAGCTTGTTCCCAATCCATCTCTCCCCATCGAACTTTCCCAACACCAACACTTCCAACCCCACCAACTCCCACAACTCAGGCGGCAGCCGCTCCAACTCTAGCCCCGCCAGGTCCAGCACCCGTGCCCCTTCCGCCTTCGCCGCCGCTATCTTCCGTTGTGCTTCTTCGTAGGACATGATCAGTACCCCAAAACGCTCAATAAATCCTTAAAATTCCCCAAAAACCTCCAGAACCCCGGTTTCTTTTCGTCACCCGCCAGATTCTAGCCTTCCCCCCAGCAGAAACCGGGGTTCTCTGCCCTATCTCTCCAGAACCCCGGTTTCTTTTCGTCACCTGCCAGATTCTAGCCTTCCTCGCAGCAGAAACCGGGGTTCTCTGCCCCCCGCCCCTAGTTTACTCACTCAGCGTGTCAGGAGGCTGATATTGGGCAATCAGTTCTTGAATTGTGGAAATTGCAACATCACTCTGCTCCGACTTTGAGTAGATCGTGACCAGGACTACCGCAGTTTCAGTGCGGAGGTAATACAGCAAACGGTAGCCACCCCGCTTACCCCGCTGACTGTCCCGATTGGGCACCCGTACCTTATACACCGCATCGCCCACACCCGTCACCAGATCGCCAACCATTTGCCCTGCGGCCAGTTGATCCAGCACGGGCTGGATATCTTTGCGAATGCTGCGGTAACGCTTTGCCAAAGCCCTTAGATTCTTTTGAAAATTAGCCGTTGCCTCGATCTGCATCTCTGGCGGCTCACTCATCTTCGATCCCATCCCAAAGCTGCTCTAGCGGCACCGTATTGCCACTCAACACATCTTCCCAGCCCCGCCGAAAACACTCGATCGCCGAAGGAAGATCCGTTTCTACGCCCCCTTGCCCTTCCCTCGATATATCAAGCCGATCGAGCAAAAAATCGACTAAAGTCAAAATAAACTTTTGTTGGGCAATGGGTAGCTGCTGCACACCTTCCAAAATCAAAGCCTGACGATTCCTAACCTCCAAAGCCTCATCATCAGGCGAGTCAGTCAACCCTGGAACATCGGGAGAGATCTCAGTAACCGAAACAGCCATAGGGCAACATCCTGCAATGTCATGACAACCAAGCTCAGCCCCATTATAGATTAAGCACCCTCCCAGTTTCTTTTTCACTAACCACCAGATTCGAGACCTCCCTGCAAAAATTCAACTCAAGGGCAGGAGGTTTAATTGCTGTCTACGGGGCGGACGATCGGGGCAGATTGTTCAAACTGCTGGAGGCCCAAGGGTTCTAACAGGGGGGGCACCGTGACCGGGGTTGCTGGAGCCGGATCCGGCTGATCGACCAAGCTGGCATCCAGTTCCGCTTCCTCTTCCGTTAGGATCTCCTCTGCATTTTCATTGATTAAGATATCCAGCGCCTGAGCTAGGGTTTCGGCCATCACAATGCGGTTTTCGTGGACCACAATCACCCGCACAAGGGTGGGCAAACTGTTGCGCTCAGCCTCCAAATAGAGCGGCTCCACATAGAGCAGCGACTGATCCAGGGGGATAACTAGCAAATTTCCTTGAATAGCGCGGGAACCCTGGCGATTCCATAGGCTGATGCGTTGGGAAATGACCGGATCCTGGTTAATCCGGGCCTCGATCTGCTCAGGGCCGAAGATTAAGCGCTGCTTGGGAAACTCATAGAGCAGTAATTTGCCATAATTTTCCCGATCGGAGCGTCCGGCTAACCAAGCCACCAAATTATTGCGGCTGACGGGGGTAAAGGGGTTTAGGAGCACGAATTCTTCTTCACTGGCCGTCGGTAGGCGCATGATCAAGTAGTAGGACTCGATCGGCTGGGCCTCACCGCCATAGATTTCCTGGGGTACCTGCCATTGGTCTTCGCGGTTATAGAAGACCTGGGGATCGGTCATGTGATAGGTGAGGAGCCGCTCTGATTGCACCTTGAAGAGCTGGCTGGGATAGCGCAGGTGCTGCCGCAGGGCGGGGGGCATGGCATCGAGGGGCTGGAAGAGGGTGGGAAAGACCTGGGACCACGTTTCAATGAGGGGATCCGTTGGGTCAGCAATATAGAAGTTGACGGAGCCGTTGTAGGCATCCACCACCACCTTGACGGAGTTGCGAATGTAGTTAAATTCATGGTCCCCCGGATCGGCATAGGGATAGCGATCGGTGATGGTGTAGGCATCCACAATCCAGTAAAGATAGTTTTCACCGCTCTGGCTGGGATCGGACTTGGGGGATTGGCTCCACTGGTCTTCGATCCGATCGAGGCTGGGGTCAGCAATGACCAAATAGGGGTCTTGGTCGTAGCGCAGAAAGGGGGCGATCGCCTGGATCCGCGCCTTAATTTCCCGCCGAAACAGCAGCTTGGTCTCTGGCGTAAAGTTGCGGGTCAGCAGCATTTGCCAATCCCGCAGGTACACCGCATAGACAAACCGCTGCCAAAAGTTCCCCAAAGAGACCCCGCCGCTGCCATCGTAGACGTTGTAAAAATTCTCGTTACCGCTGGGGTAGTCCAACTCCTGCACCCGTGTTGAGGTCATGATGTAGGTGTTGGTGAGGGCACCGTAGTAAATCCGGGGCTGGCCAATGGGAATGCTCTCGCGGATTGCATCATTGGCAATGTAGAGGGCGCTATCTTCGTCAGCGCCAATATCTCGCACAAAGTAGTCCGGTAGTCCGCCATCTCCCACGGTGTTCACGGGACTGAGGGTAAAACCGTAGCCGTGGGTGTAAACCAGATGCTCGTTGACCCAGGTTTGGGCCTCGGCAGGAACGGCGCTGTAGTCTAGCTCACGGGCGGAGAGGAGCACCTGTTGCAGATCTGAGGCTTTTTGGGGGGCTTGGGTCTGGGGGGTTTGCGTCTGGGGATCTGGAGGCGTTGCGCCCTCGGTGGTGGGGTCTTCGGTGGTGGGGTCTTCGGAGGATGCTAGTTTGATGTGATAGCGATCGACATCGGCATCGGGAAAGCTGTAGTAGAGGCGGATCTGCTGGAGTTGGCGGTTGGTTTGGAGCAGGGGGCGGCTGTCCCAGAGGCGGATGTTGCTGAGGGTGGCGCTATTGTTGCGCAGGGTTTCGGCGGTGAAGGAACCGGAGGGGTCAAAGGTTTGGACTTCGATGTTGTTGAGGCCAAAGGCTTCGCGGGTGGCGGCAATGCTGCGCTTGATGTAGCGGGTTTCCCGCGCCAATTCATTGGGTTGCACCACGAGGTTTTGGACCCCCTGGGGTAGCCCTTTGCCCAGCACCAGGGCCATTAGCACATAGACCCCCATCGCCATCAGCAACCATCGATTACTGAGCAGTTTTTGTTGCCAACTGCGATCTTGAAAGGGTTGCCAATAGATGACGTTGGGTAAGGATTCGACCAGTTGGGTCGATCGGCGCGATCGGGGCTGGGTCTGCTCATCCAAGGCACAGCTTGGCCCCAGCACTTGGACCTTGAGCAGTTGGCGACCATAGGCCCAGCAGACCCCAATGTGCAATCCACACCACACCGCCAAGGCGATCGCCCCCAGGGCTAGCCCCTTGTTGACTGGGATTTGGACCATAACATCGGTATAGCTGGCCCCGTAGGTGACCCCCCGTGTGGAGTAAAGCTGGTCGTAGCAGGCGAGGGCATAGTTTCCGGCGGTGCTGAGGAGAAAGCCGCCGACGAGGCTGTATAGGTGGTGCTGTTGGGCCAGGGAGAAGCCGGAAAAGCGGCCCATTTCCAGGCTTTTGTGGGCCAGGAGGTAGACAACGAGAACGCTGACCAAGGTATAGAGCAGTAGCCCAAAGCTCCAAAATTGGAGCAGCTTGGCCATGGGAATCGTAAAAATATAAAAGCTGAGGTCATGGCCTAGGATTAGGCCCAGGCGATCGTCTGGCTCCAGCAAATCGGCGAGGTTGCCGAAGGGTGTGGGATGGAATGCGGCGAGGATTCGTGCCCACTGGCTCGATAAAATAAAACCGAGGGCGATAACCAGGGTAATCCCAAAGGCCAGCAGGGTAAACCAGGGTAAACTGGCGATTAAGAGGGTTAGGCCAAAGATTGCCGCAATCCAGAGGGGCGTGCGGAGCCAATCTTGGACGATGGGGAACAGGGTGCGGAGGCGCAAAATGACGGGGAGGGCCGGGAACAGCCGCGATCGCTCCCCAAAGGCAATGGTTGATTCTAGGGCGTTGGTCTGGGGTTGCCAGGTTTCCACCACGATCGAACCATAGTGGTAGCCCAGCAGCAGCAACAGGGTACTCAGCCCCACCAAGGCGAGCACCAGCCAACTCAAGCCCATGGCCCCCGGTCGCCGATAGGGCAGACGGCTGGGTGTGCGGACCTCTGTCTGGCAGAGACGGTGGGCAATCCACAGGTTTAGTCCCCCAAATCCTCCCGAAACCCCCAACACGGTGATCCAGAGGATCAAGCGGGTCTGGATCCGCGTCAGAAAAACATCAGAGTAGCCTAGCTCCTGAAACCAGGACTTTTCAGCAGCAATGTGGCAGCCCACATCAACACAAAAAATCACCGCCAAGCTACTGATCAAAATCCAGACCAGATAACGCTTGGGAAGCGGGCGTAGAGTGAGGGAGCGCATGGGCAGAGGGACTTAAAAACGGGCAGCGAACTCAACAGCGGCAGTATGGCCTTAGGGCACCCTTAGATAAATAAATCGAGGGGAAAGTGGCCGTAGGTGCCCTGGATGCCGTCGGCGTAGTCGGATTGTAGGGAGACCAACACGCCGCGATAGGGGCCTTGGTAGCGATCGAGATAGTAACCCTGTTTGCGGGTATTGTATTTCAAATAGACAGCCCCCTTGGGCGCTTCCCCCTCCGGCACGGCCAAGCTCAACTCATGGCCTAACCCTTTGAGGTATTGATTTAAGGCGGTTACGGCCTGGGGCAGGGCTTCGGCACAGACTCCTAGGGTCTGGTAATCTGACTTTGGGATCAATAGGCTGAGGGCTTCGCGGATTTTAGCTCGATCGTCCTCCGCAATGCCATCAATATCTTCCAGACAGATAAAGCGATTGAGAAAGGTTTCGGCGGAGGTTTCGGTGAAGTGGGGCATGGGCAAGACGGTGGAAAGGGGGCAGTGATAAATCTGGTAATCACAGATTAAAATACAATAGCTCCCTGACCGACCTGTATTCCAGAGTGGGGCTGGATCGATAACGTGGGATGGATAAATTTGAATGTTTACGGGCCTTTACCCAAGTGGTGGAACAGGGGGGGTTTGCGGCGGCGGCTCGGCGGATGAATCTCTCGCGATCGGCGGTGAATAAACTGGTCATTCACCTGGAAAACGACCTTGGGGTTCAGTTATTGCACCGCACCACCCGCAAGGTCACTCCTACCCCGACGGGCTTGGCTTTTTACGATCGCTGCCTGCAAATTCTCACCGATCTGACCGAAGCGGAGCAGGCCGTTTCCCAGGCCCAGGTTGAACCGAAGGGCTTGCTCAAAGTTAACGCCCCGATGTCCTTTGGGATGTCCCACCTTGCGCCCGTGGTGGCGGAGTTTGCGACCCTCTATCCCGAAGTGCGGCTACAGGTTACCCTCGACGATCGGCCCCTCGATCCCTTTGAAGCGGGCTACGACCTCCATCTGCGCATTAGCACCCCCCTCTCTGCCAGTAACCTGGTCGTCCATCGCCTGCGCCCTACGCCCCTCCGCCTCTGCGCTGCCCCGGCCTACCTCGCCCAGCACAGCCCCCCTGCCACCCTCACCGACCTCCACCACCATTCCTGCCTTCACTACGGTTACTTTTCCACGGGCAACCAATGGCAGTTTACTGGCCCCGCTGGGGAGGAGACGATTACGGTGAAGGGGGTGCTGTGTTCTAACAATGGGGAGGTGCTGCGATCGGCGGCGCTTCAGGGGTTGGGGCTGGTTTTGTTGCCAGAGTTTTTGGTGGCAGAAGATTTAGTGGCGGGGCGGCTATTGCTGGTCTTGCCGGAGTATCAAGCGCCGGAGTTGTGGTTACAGGTGCTGTACCCGATCGATCGCCATTTATCGGTAAAAGTGCAACTGTTTACGGCCTTTTTGCAGGAACATTTTGGTTTGGATCAAAATATGGTCAGTCTGCGGTCAGTCTGCGGTCAGTCTACGGCCAGTCTGCGGCCAGTGATTGGAACTGCTAATCACAGTGATTAAAAAGGTCTATAGGCAGTCAAACCAAGTGCTGAGACCGCGATCGGGCCATGATAGGCCGAAATTTGTCTGGAAATTTATCTAAATTGCGATTTTAGGGTAACTGGACTGGATTTTAGTGGATTTATCACGGGTAAGGTGCCCTTAGCTCACCCTTGAAATCCTTTTAAATCCCAGTAAATGGTGACAGAAGGAGCGGCCAAATCGATCGGCGTGATCTAACCTGGTAAACAATTGTTAAAATCATGCCTCGTTCCTCCCGCTACCCACAGTCCACCCCACCCAACTGAGTCTCCCTATGGCTAGTCTTCAAGCGCAATCTGCCCAAACCCCGCATCAAATCGTGATCGTGGGCGGGGGCTTTGGTGGTCTCTACGCAGCCAAAGCGTTCCAAAACACCCCAGCCCAAATTACCCTCATCGACAAGCGCAATTTTCACCTGTTTCAGCCCCTGCTCTACCAGGTGGCCACGGGAACCGTCTCCCCTGCGGATATTTCTTCCCCCCTGCGCGGTATCCTCAGCAATAATCGCAATGTCAAGGTTTTGTTGGATGAGGTGGTGGATGTTGATCCCGATCGCCAGGAAGTACACCTCAAAGACGGCAGTGTGTCCTACGACAGTTTGATTGTGGCGACAGGGGTGAGTCATCACTACTTTGGCAATGACCAATGGCAGAGTGTGGCCCCAGGGTTGAAAACCATTGAGGATGCCCTAGAAATTCGCGCTCGGATCTTCAGTGCCTTTGAAGCGGCGGAAAAAGAGACGGATCCAGCCCGAAAGCAAGCTTGGATGACCTTTGTGATTGTGGGAGGCGGTCCGACGGGGGTTGAACTGGCGGGGGCGATCGCCGAGTTGGCCTACCATGTGCTGCCCGATGATTTCCGCACGATCGACACCACCCAAGCCAAAATTATCCTGGTTGAAGGCATGGATCGGGTTTTGCCGCCCTATGACCCCTTCCTCTCGGCCCATGCGGGGGATTCCCTCGGAAAGCTGGGGGTAACGGTGCGCACCGGGGCAATGGTGACGGATGTGGCTGCTGATAAGGTGACGGTCAAACAGGGGGAGACCGTGGAAGAGATTGCGAGCTATACAGTGCTGTGGGCAGCGGGGGTCAAAGCGTCGGAAATGGGGCAGATTTTGGCCGATCGGACGGGGGCAGCCCTCGATCGGGCCGGTCGTGTGCGGGTGCAGCCTGATTTAAGCGTGCCCAACTACGGCAATATTTTTGTGATTGGGGACTTAGCCAACTTTGATCACCAGGGGGAAGGCCCACTGCCGGGAGTCGCGCCCGTGGCGATGCAGGAGGGGCAGTATGTCGCCCGTTTGTTGAAGAAACGCCTGAAGGGGGAGACTGTAGCCCCTTTTTATTACCGGGATTACGGCAGTTTGGCGGTTATTGGCAAAAATGCTGCGGTGGTGGACCTGGGCTACATCAAGCTGACGGGGATTCTTGCCTGGTTGGTCTGGGTTTTTGCCCACATCTTCTATCTGATTGAGTTCGACAATAAGTTGGTGGTGATGTTGCAGTGGGGCTGGAACTATTTCACCAGCAACCGAGGTGCCCGCCTGATTACCGGCGAAGCTAAGCGCAAGGCTTCTCTCGCGGACTATCGCCGCGCCCCAGAGACCTCAACGCTGTAAATCACCCTTGTTTCCCTGCTGGGGAACCCAAAAACCGGGGCAACCACGGGGGGGTTGCCCCTACCGTATCGGTTTGTGTGCCTGTGCTGACCTGCTGGGGACCAGAAAACAGGGCAACCACGGGGGGTTTGCCCCTACCGTATCGGTTAACTGTAGGGGTCGTGCCCCCGTGCCGACCCTCTTGGGGCCAGCATCGGGGCAATATCTCTCGTTCCCACGCTCCGGCGTGGGAATGCCTCCCCGGACGCTCTGCGTCCCGTCTTGATCCCGATCTGTCTTTGGCTCTGGTTACCAGAAAGGGCGCTGGAGCGCCTAGAGCGAGGTTCCCACGCAGAGCATGGGAACCAGGTAACAGGTATAGAGCATGGGAACCAGGTATATCGGTTAACTGTAGGGGTCGTGCCCCCGTGCCGACCCTCTTGGGGCCAGAATCGGGGCAATCACAGGGGTTAATCCGTCGGGGTGAGATGGACCCAATATTTGCGCCTGTGTTTTAATTCATGAATTCGCCCAAAAGTCAATGCCTTGACACAATTTTTTTCAAAATCTATACTTAGATCAACAAAAGTTTACAAAGCCCTTGGAGCAAAACCCCATGACTGTACGCGGATATACCACCGAAGACGGCGGACGCTTGAACAACTTTGCTGTTGAACCCCGGATGTATGTTGATGATTCCGAGCAAATGGGCTTTAACGAGCGGGCTGAGAAGCTCAACGGTCGCGCTGCCATGATCGGCTTTATCGCGCTGCTCTTGGTGGAACTGACGACTGGCCATGGTCTGCTTTCCCTGATTCACAGCGCTCTGGCCTAGAAATTCGGGTCTTAGCTCTCTGATTTTTGCATTTGAGCCTTTTTTTGCATTTGAGCCTTCATAACTGGGGCTAAAGCCCTTGTACTGCAATACCTTAGCCTAGGTGTCCTCACTGCTTCTCTAGCCCTCAGTTTTTGGCTGCAAGACCTCTAGCCGCAACTGTAACGGGCCACCTCCCTAACATCAGTTTCCGAAGATTAAGATTCTCCTTGTGAGCCAAGGGAAGATTAACGGCGTTACTTCTCATGATCGGAGCAAATCGGCATCATTATTTATTATTTTCGCCCCGTATCCCCTGTGTAGAACCGCTTCAATTTTCCTCGGTGCAAACTTAACGCATAACCTCTAGAAGTACGCAGCCTCGCTTTGGTAGGGCTGCGTTTTTGTTGTTCAGAGGCCCAGTGCTGTACCGTAAATCTTGTCTTGTTTAGGGGTCTACCATGGCATCCGTTACGATTCGTTTTCTTCCCGATAATGTCATCACCGAAGCTGAACCGGGGGAGGCACTGCTCACCGTTGCCAGTCGCGTTGGCATTACCATTCCCACGGGCTGCATGATGGGATCCTGTCATGCCTGCGAAGTGGAACTGAACGGCCAACCCCTGTGCGCTTGCCTCACCGCAGTTCCCCCCACCGAGGCAGGAACAGAACTGGTTATTGATCTTTATGGGGATCCCAGTTGGTAAAGTGAAAGCGTACACCCCAACGAATTCTGAGCATTTCGCCCATGGCTGCGATTCCAACGCCCTCCTTTGAGGAGGCTATTGCCCAAACCCGGACTTTTCTCGATCGCCTCCAAGCAGGCAGCATCCCCGAAGTTGAAATTAGCCAAACCGTGGCGGAGCTGGTGGGCACCGTGGCCGGAGCAAGGGGCTTTTTTGTGGTTTATCTCACCGACGATCGCTCCCTCGTCGATCAGCCCCAACCTGCGGTGCTGCAAGGCTTGCGCCAACAACCGGACATTGTGGGGGATCTGTTGGTCAAAAACCTGGCGATGTCTTCGGCCATGGCCCTCTATCACCAGCGCAATCAAGACAGCGCGATCGCCCTCAAATCCCAACGGGCTAGCCGCCGCGCGGCGGTTTTGATCCAAAGCCTTGAACTGGAGAATACGACCCTCAAGTTACAGCAACTCCAGGCCACGATCGCCGCTGGTGGCGGTGAGTATCAGGATTTTCTCGATCGCTGGAGCTATGACCCAGAGCAGCAACAGGCGATCGCGGCGGCTGTTACCCCCCTACTCCCTTAGGGACTCAGCGGGGCGTGAGGTCAATTCACGCACTCTAGCCGATCTCAGCTTGATACCCCCATAAATCAGGCTCTCAATCCGTTCAACCCCTGTAGGGGCGTGGTTTCCGCGCCCAGACTCGTGCCCCGTAATTGCATAAGATTAACCTGCTCAAATTAACCCGCTAAGATTAAAGATAGCTAAAATCCTTTCATCCCCTATCGCCTGTGTTGCCGTGACTACTGCTACTGCTTTTCCCTCAGATTTTCAAGCTCCCAACCCAGCCTCTGCAACTGTTGGCACTGCTTCGCCCGATCGACCTCGCATTTGTATTTTGGGGGGTGGTTTTGGCGGTTTGTATACAGCGCTGCGGCTGGATCAGTTGGCGACCCATGGGGAGACCCAGCCGGATATTGTTTTGATTGATCAGCACGATCGTTTTGTCTTTTTGCCGCTGCTCTATGAATTGGTAACGGAGGAGCTGGAAACCTGGGAAATTGCGCCCCCTTTTACGGAATTATTGCAAAATACGGGGATTCGCTTCTGTCAAGGTAAGGTAAGCGCCATTGATCTGGAGCAACAGCGGGTTATCTTGGCGGGGGGGCAGGAGTTCCGGTGGGATCGGTTGGTGCTGGCGCTGGGCAGTGAAACGCCGCTGTCTGGGGTGCCCGGTGTGGCGGATCATGCGATCGCCTTTCGCACGGTGCAGGATGTTTATGCGTTGAAGGAGCGGCTGCGGGAACTGGAGCAGAGCGATCGCGACAAAATTCGGGTGGCGATCGTGGGGGCGGGCTATAGCGGCATTGAACTGGCTTGCAAAATTGCCGATCGGCTGGGCGATCGGGGCCGAGTGCGCCTGATTGAGCAGGATTACCAGATTTTGCGCCATTCCCCCGAATTTAACCGGGAATCTGCCCGTCAATCCCTCCAGGAGCGGGGGGTTTGGTTAGATTTAGAAACTTCGGTGAAGTCGATCGGGGCGGACTCGATCGCCCTAGAGTACCGCGATGAAGTGGAGTCGATCCCGGTGGATTTGGTGATGTGGACCGTGGGCAATCGGGTGGTGCCCTTGGTGCAGTCCCTGCCGCTGCCGCGCAACGCACGGGGCCAACTGCGCATTGAACCCACGCTTCAGGTCCAGGGCCACCCCCATATTTTTGCCCTGGGGGACTTGGCGGAGGGGGTGGATGGCAATGGCCAAAAGATTCCCCCAACGGCCCAGGCGGCGTTCCAGGCGGCGGACTATGCGGGCTGGAATTTGTGGGCTTCCTTGGGCGATCGGCCTTTGTTGCCTTTCCGGTATCAGCATTTGGGCGAAATGATGGCCCTAGGGGTAGAATCGGCGACGGTTTCCGGTTTGGGTCTATCCCTCAATGGTCCCCTGGCCCATGTGATGCGTCGTGTGGCCTATCTCTACCGGATGCCTACATTAGAGCATCAGTTACGGGTTGGTTTTAACTGGATCACGCGCCCATT
>JBMTWK010000034.1:0-13055 GCA_049452395.1 Prochlorothrix sp.
AGCGGATATTTATAAACCTAAGAACATCCCCCCTAACCGGGTGCATCCCACCTTGAAAGAATCTGGGTAGGGGTCGTGCCCCCGTGGCTCCCCTCTTTGGCCCAAAACCAGGGCAACCACGGGGGTTTGCCCCTACCAGATTGGTTAAATCGCTAAAGTGGGATGCTCCCCCCTAACCCCTTGCAGAAGAGGGGATCCGAGAGGTTTTCCCCCTTAGTTAAGGGGAACTGAGGGGGATTCTTCAGCGGTCTCCGTCACTCAGCACGAGTTTCCAAATATCCTCTAAGAAGCCAAATTCACCCTAAATTTGCTCTAAAGTTACTCAACAGTCACGCTTTTCGCCAGGTTACGGGGCTGATCCACATCTAGACCGCGTAAAGCAGCGATATAGTAGGACAGCAGTTGCAACGGCAGCACCGTCAGCAAGGGCGACACCATTTCGTCCACAGGGGGCACCGCCAGCAGATCATCAAACATATCCGCCTCCCGCGCCACTGGACTAACCCCAATAATCCGCGCATCCCGTGCCTTCGCTTCCTGGGCATTGGACAGCACCTTGTCGTAAACCTCCCCCGGCACCGCGATCGCCACCACGGGCACCTTAGCATCCAACAGTGCGATCGGCCCATGCTTCATTTCTCCCGCTGGATAGCCCTCTGCATGGATATAGCTAATCTCTTTGAGCTTCAGTGCACCCTCCAGGGCGATCGGAAAATTAATGCCCCGGCCCAAGAAGATAAAGTCCTGGGTTTCAGCAAATTGGTGGGCAAGGCTGGCGATCGGCTCCTCCTGCTGGGCCAACAGTCCCTCCATGTGGGTTGGGATTTGTCCCAAGCTTTCCACCAAGCTGAGAAGGCGCTGGGGCGACAAAGTTTGGCGATGGTGGGCTAAATCTAGGGCTAGGGCATAGAAGGCCATTAATTGCGCCGTAAAGGTCTTTGTAGCCGCAACACCCACCTCAACCCCCGCCGGAGTGAGGATTAAGTTGGGGGCGACATGGGCGAGGGTACTTTCGGGGCGGTTGGTGATGCCCAGCAGGCGGGGCTTGTAGGCAGCGGCTTCCGTGGGGTTAGGGGCCGTGCGCTGGCGGTGGTTGCGGCGTTCATGCTCCATTTCCAGGGCCGCCAAGGTGTCGGCGGTTTCGCCGGACTGGGTCACGCCAATGGTTAAGGTGTGGGCTAAGAGCGGGCTGGGGGCATAGCGGAATTCAGAGGCGTAATGCACCGTAGTGGGGATACCGGCTAGCTGCTCTAGGAGGTATTTTCCGATTAAACTGGCGTGCCAACTGGTTCCACAGGCTAAAATCTGCACATGCTGCAAATTGGTGTAGAGATCCTCGCTAAAGCGCAGTTGCACAGGGGAAGTGGTGGGATCACTGTTCTCGCTGGGGGAGCGGAAATAAGCCTCCAAACAGGCCCGCACCACCCCCGGTTGCTCATGGATTTCCTTGAGCATAAAGTGGCGAAATCCCTGTTTTTCCACTTGGCTGGGGTTCCAGTCCAGGGTTCGGGGTTGTTTCCGCAGGCGTTTACCCTGAAAGTCGTAAATCTCCACACCCAGCGGTGTGAGCTTGGCAATTTCGCCATTATCCAGGGACAGTACGGTTTGGGTGTGGTTGGCGATCGCCGTCGTATCCGAGGCACAGAAAAACTCACCCTGACCGAAGCCAATGCAGAGGGGGGCTTGTTGGCGGGCAATAATCAGTTCGTCGGGATAATCGGAGCAAATGACGGCGATCGCAAAGGCTCCTTCCAGTTCCTGAATGGCACGGCTGACTGCTTCCAAGAGCGGTGAAAAGGGCTGGGGAGTTTCGGCCTCTACGGCGGCGAGGTGGTGGGCGACCAAGTGGGGAATGGTTTCTGTGTCGGTGTCAGAAACAAAGGTATAGCCCAGATCCGTGAGGCGATCGCGCAGGTCGCGGTGATTTTCAATAATGCCGTTCTGCACCACGGCCACACGCCCTTGCATATCCAGGTGGGGATGGGCGTTGTATTCTTCGGGTTTGCCGTGGGTGGCCCAGCGGGTGTGGCCAATGCCGACTTGGGCGGGGGTGGGGTGGTCTTGGAGCTTGGCTTGGAGGTTATAGAGTTTGCCTTTGGCGCGGATGCATTGCAACTGGCCGCCCCAGAGGGTGGCAACTCCGGCGGAGTCATAGCCCCGGTATTCCAGTTTGCGGAGGCCATCCATCAGAATGTCGGTGGCGGCTTGGGTGCCAATATACCCCACAATTCCACACATAGCGTTGTCCCTTTGTGATTGATGAGTTGTTGCGGCTGATACCGTCGATCGTCGTTGATTTCGGCATGTTTGGCTATGGTAACCCATCAGCCCGGTGCCCATTGGTCCCTGGGGCAACCCCCCCCGTGGTCGCCCTGGTTTTTGGAGTAGGGGCAATCCCCCCGTGGTCGCCCTGGGTTTGTGGGGTTGTGGGGTTACGGTGGGTTGTATTTCCCCAGGGCGGGTGTGTAAGGTATCTAAGGATCGGGTTTGCAGCCGTTGCACGGGACTGAGGAGAACAGCGTGGATCGCATTTTAGAGCCAGAGGTAATGGACAATCCGGAGCAAGCCTTGGCCTATGCCCAGGCCGACTTTCGGGATTCCAATGGGCGCTTTATTGAGGGGCTAGTGGCAACCTTAGGGCCAGCGGCGATCGGGCCAGGGAGCCATATTTTGGATTTGGGCTGTGGTCCAGGGGAAATTCCCGTTGAACTTGCGCAGAAACTACCCCAAACCGTGATTACAGCGGTCGATGCCTCCGCAGCCATGCTAGGGCTAGCCCAGGCCCGTGTCACTACGGCGGGGGTGGCCGATCGGGTGCGCCTACACCAAGCCTACTTGCCCCACTGGCCCACGGCCACAACGCCCTTCACCCCGCCCTTAACGGCTGTGATCTCCAAAGATATGCTGCACCATTTGCCCGATCCCCAGGTTTTTTGGCAGGTTTTTCGCACTTTAGCCGCCCAGGCGCAATCCCCTTTAACCGTCTATGTCATGGATCTGTTACGTCCCCCCAGTGCAGCGGTGGCCCAGGAGATGGTACAAGGGGTAGCTGGCTCAGAATCTTTACTTTTACAGCAGGATTTCTATAACTCCCTCTGTGCCTCGTTTACTCTGGAGGAGGTACAGCAGCACTTACACCAAGCGCAACTGTCTTTATCCCTCACACGGGTGGGCGATCGTCACTTTCTAGTCCAGGGTTCTCTCCCAATCCCCTCGAATTTTCCCTAAATCATGGCCAAACCCATTTATCTAGACTCCCACGCTACAACCCCAGTCGATCGGCGGGTTTTGGACGCAATGCTACCCTACTTTATGGAGGAGTTCGGCAATGCAGCCAGTGTGAACCACGCCTATGGTTGGGCGGCGGATGCGGCGGTGACCCAAGCACGGGAAAAACTCGCCCAAGCCATTAACGCCAGCCCTGAGGAAATTGTCTTTACCAGCGGGGCCACTGAAGCTGATAATTTAGCGATTAAGGGCGTAGCGGAAGCCTATCAGCATAAAGGTCGCCATATTGTCACCGTCGTGACGGAACACAAAGCAATTCTCGATCCCTGTCGCTATTTAGAGACCCTAGGTTTTGAGGTGACCTATTTGCCGGTGCAGTCCGATGGCATTTTGGACCTGGGTGAACTGGTGCAAGTCCTGCGGGCAGATACGATTTTGGTGTCGGTGATGGCGGCCAATAATGAAATTGGGGTGCTGCAACCGATCGCCCAAATTGGCGGCATTTGCCACGATCAAGGCATTTTGTTCCACACCGACGCAGCCCAGGCGATCGGGAAAATCCCCCTCGATGTCCAGGCCCAACGCATCGATTTAATGTCCCTAACGGCCCACAAAATCTACGGTCCCAAGGGCATTGGTGCCCTCTATGTCCGTCGCAAAAACCCACGGGTCCAAGTTGCGCCCCAACTCCACGGCGGAGGCCATGAGCGGGGAATGCGATCGGGAACCTTATATACCCCTCAAATTGTTGGGTTTGCAACGGCGGTGGAACTGGCTATCCAGGAGCAAGAGGAGGAAAACCGGCGCGTTGCGGCGTTAAGGGACTATTTATGGTCCCAGTTGGAAGCTTTGGGCGGTGTTCACCTCAATGGCCATGGGGAACAGCGGTTGTCCGGTAATTTGAATGTTTGCCTCGATCGGGTTGAGGGACAGGCGCTGTTGCTGGGCTTGCAAACCCTGATGGCGGTGTCTTCGGGATCGGCCTGCTCTTCGGCCAGAATGGAGCCGTCCTATGTGCTGAAGGCGATCGGGCGCAGCACGGAGCTAGCCTATGCTTCGGTTCGCTTTGGTTTGGGCCGGTTTACAACGCGGGAGGAAATCGATCGGGCGATCGTCCACATCCGCGAAACCGTCAAAACTCTCCGATCGGTCCATTTCTCCGTGCGTTAACCCTACTGAGGTGTGTTCCCTTGCTACAACACCGTCTCTCTCAACCCCTATCTCGCTGGATTCTTAGCCTAATTCTGGCCCTAGGCACTATTATCGGCATTCTCAGCGCCCAAGCTCCCGTCCCCGCCCAAACTCCCGTCACCCTAGCCAGTGCGGGCCTAACCCTAGAGGAAGTGGGACCGGGGGTTTATAGCCTGCTGGCCAGTACCGACTTTCCCCCCGCTGGTCCCAACATCGCCATTTGTAATGGCAGCATTATTGTGGGGGATCAGGGCGTAATTGTCGTAGATCCGTTCCAAACGGAGGAATTAGCCGATTTAATTTTTGAAACCGTTGCCGAGCTAACGGATCAGCCCATTCGCTACGTCGTCAACAGTCACTATCACTTTGATCACTCCGGGGGGAATGCCGCTGCGGAGATGCGGGGCTATCCGATTCTCGGTCGGGGGCCGATTCGGGAGTTTATGCTCAGCCGCAACCAGGAGAGTGACCCCAATGTTACGCCCCCCGATGTGATTGTGCAGGAAAGCGGAACCCTGTGGCTGGGCGATCGATCGGTGGAATTAACGGAATTTGACGGCCATTCCGGCGGAACAGACTTGGTGCTGTATATTCCCGATGCTGATGTCCTGATTGCGGGGGATTTGCTCTTTACCCAGCGGATTCCCTACCTCGGTGATGCCAATATTCGCGTGTGGCAAGCCACCCTGGATCAACTGGCTCAGCGCTATCCCAACGCCACGATCGTCCCCGGCCACGGTCCCCTCAGCGATGTGCGGGACTTGATGGCACTTCAGGACTATTTCCAGGACTTAAAAGCCTTGGCCTTAGACTGGAAGGAAGCGGGCTTATCCCAGGCAGCGGAGATCGAGCAACCCCCCCTCCCAGCGGCCTATCAGGACTATACCTTCCAAGGTCTGTGGACCAATAACCTAGAGGTCGCCTATCGCCAAATTACCCTGGATCAAGACGATACTGCTTCGATTCAGCGCTTTTTCGCCCAACAGGATCCATTGCTGCGATCGCTGTAAGCCCAGCGCCCTTCCCGGTAGGGGTTGGGTTTTCCAACCCCAGCACAGTGTAAACCGGCTAATAGGGCCGATCGGGGGGTGGCAACCTCACACCACACTGCTAAACGGGTCTGCTCAGAGACTGCCTTGGGCGCGAGAACCACGCCCCTACCTTGATTTAGGCGATTTTGGGCGATTTTTAGCGATCGTTCCTGGGCTGACACACTGGGGCAAGGTCAGCAGAAAAATTACAGGAACTGATCCAAAGCCGCCTTTAGCTCCGCTAGCTCTAGCTCAATGTCTCCCGCATTGGCAGCACGGGCCACACATTCCGTTAAATGCTCATCTAAGATCAGCCGCGCTACCTTGTCTAGCGCCCCTCGCACCGCTGCAACCTGGATTAAAACCTCAGGACAGGGCCGATCTTCCTCCACCATAGTCTTAATCCCGCGAATATGGCCCTCAATGCGCGAGAGCCGGTTAATAATGCGCTTCTGGGATTGGGGATCGTGGCTGTGGTTGTGATCATGACTGTGGGGGTGATCGTGGTCATGATGATGGGCAGGACTGGGGTCGGAGTCAGCGGTTGTTGCAGGGATTGAGGGGTGAGAGTGAGATGTGTCCATAGCGTTCAAAAAAGAGCGTTTGTTCAGTCCGCCGTGCGATGCCCCCGGACGATCGGGTTAGGATGCACGGACGATCGGGTTAGACTGTATATCATTTTACTGGCCAAGCTCTTCTGACTGGCCCAGCTCTTCTGACTCGCCAAGCTCTTCTGACTGGCCCAGCCCTTCCGCCGTTGCTGCCGTGTGGCTACGGTGAGGTTGCGGGACTGACATGAGTTCGCCCTGCCCTAAATCGCCCCCTTGACCGCCCGCCCCCCCGCCATGTCCGCTGCTCCCCCCCGATCGCCCGCTCCTAGCTTTGCTGAGGAACAGCTTCTTTTTAGCCCCGCCACCCCCCAAACCGACGCAGTTCCCCTGATTTTCGCCTTTCCCAATCAGTACAGCGTCGGCATCACCAGTTTAGGCTACCAAATGGTTTGGGCTTGGCTAGCCCAGCGATCGGATCTCCAGGTCAGCCGCCTCTTTTTAGATCTGAGCGATCCCCTACCGGCAACGCCGGAATTGCTGGGCTTTTCCTTTTCCTGGGAACTGGACTACGGCCATATCTTTGACTTACTAGAGCGGTTGCAAATCCCCTTGCTCAGCCGCGATCGCACCGCTGCCCATCCCCTTGTTTTTGGCGGGGGGCCAGTGCTGACGGGGAACCCAGAACCCTTTGCAGAGTTTTTTGATCTGATTCTGCTGGGGGATGGGGAAGTGATTTTAGATCCCTTTATTGATGCCTATCAGGCGGTGCGGGGGGCCGATCGCCGCCAGCAACTGCGCCACCTCGCCCAGGTTCCGGGCCTCTATGTGCCCAGCCTCTACACCGTGACCTACTGCGATCCAGAGGGGCCGATCGCCGCCATCACCCCGATCGAGGCCGCAGTCCCCGCCACCGTAACCAAACAAACCTATCGCGGCAACCGCCTCTCTGCCTCCACGGTTGTTACGCCCCAAGCTGCCTGGGAAAGCATCTATATGGTGGAAGTGGTGCGCAGTTGCCCGGAATTGTGCCGCTTTTGTTTAGCAAGCTACTTAACGCTACCCTTTCGGACGGCAGACTTGGGGGATGGCTTAATTCCGGCGATCGATCGGGGCTTGCAAGTGACCCAGCGCCTCGGCCTGTTAGGAGCCTCCGTCACCCAGCATCCCCAATTTGCGGAGCTACTCCAGCACCTGGCCAAACCCGCCTACGACGGCGTTCGCCTGAGCCTCGCCTCCGTCCGCACCAACACCGTCACCGAAACCCTAGCCCACCTCCTCAGCCAGCGGGGCACTCAGTCCTTGACGATCGCTGTGGAAAGCGGCTCAGAGCGGGTGCGGCGCATCGTCAACAAAAAGCTAGACAGCGAAGAGATTACCGCAGCGGCCCAGCGGGCCAAGGCCGGAGGACTGCGGGGGCTGAAGCTCTACGGGATGGTGGGCATTCCGGGGGAACAGCCCGAAGATGTGGAGGCCACGGCAGAGATGATGGTGGGCTTAAAAAAGGCGGCTCCCGGCCTGCGGCTGACCTTGGGCTGTAGCACCTTTGTGCCCAAGGCCCATACGCCGTTCCAGTGGCAAGGCTTGAACCCCGCTGCGGAAAAGCGCCTGAAAACCCTGCAAAAGCGGCTGCGGCCCCAGGGCATCGACTTCCGGCCCGAAAGCTATAACTGGTCAGTCATTCAGGCGTTGCTATCCAGGGGCGATCGGCGGCTGGCCCCCCTCCTGCTCCAAGTGCGGCACTATGGCGACTCCCTCGGCAGTTATCGCCGAGGCTTCAAGACTCTCCGGGGTCAGTTGCCCAGTTTGGACTTCTATGTTCAGGAGGAGTGGCCGATCGATCGCATCCTGCCCTGGTCCCATCTCCACGGCCCCCTACCCCTTGAAACACTACAAAAACACCAAGCTGAAGCCCTTGCCCAGGGCTAATCTCGCCCTTTCTGCTGGCCTTGGGGGCTGGCCTTGGGGTTGGCCGTAGGTCACCCACCGCAACCCTCCGCAACACAACCCTCAGCAAATCTTCAGCAGATAACCTTCAACAAATAATCTTCAGCAGATCATGCTCAGCAAATCTTCAGCAGATCATCCTCAGCAAATCAAGTCTTAACAAAACACAAGTCTTAACAAAACAAGGTCTCGTCTTCATCCAGACAGGCCACCACCATCGCCCCAAAGGCAAAGGCTAACACCAGCGGCAGAGGACACTGAAACCAGTAGCTTAACCCCACGGTCAACGCACTCAGCCCCAAGGCCGAACCATAACTCCAACGCTCAACCGGGCTGAACCCCTTCGCAGTCTTAATCGCCCGCAGTGCCTGGGGCGGAATGGGCTGGGGCATCACGGCTCCCGGTGGAAAAGCCCAATAGATATAGCGCTCCACAAACAAATCAGTCCAGCCGTTGTCCTGACACCAGTCTTGAATCCAGCCGTAGGCAAATCGTTTCGTCATGGGTAGAATTGGGTCCAAAGTACTGCAAAGGGGCCATGAAAGGGCAATGCCCATCGGGTGTAACTGGTCTTCAAGAACGGAATGCGGATACCTGGTTTTCACCTTATCAGACCCATTTTTGTCTGGGGGCAGTCCGAAAACAAAGTTTACGCCAGAGGACAAATGTGACAATGATGTGACATTTAGATGGGGTAGCCGGGGCGCGTTAGTCGGGGCGCATTAGACGGGGCGCATTAAACGGGGCGATTAAACGGGGCGCATTAATCGGGGCGCGTTAGCCAGGGAAAATCGGCCCGCCGATCGCCAAGCAGCCCTCCCAGGGGGGTCTCTGCGCCTTAGCTTGAGTGGCCCAACCTCCCCCAACCCGATCGGTAGGGGGCACAGGGTCCATCCCAACTTTTGCAAATTAACCGCTGAGTTAGGGGCAATCCCCCCGTGGTTGCCCTGGTTTTCGGCTGAAGAGGGGAGCCACGGGGGCACGACCCCTACCGCAATTTTTTAGAAAGTGGGATGTTCCTGGGGCACATCCCTAGGGATGGCCCGCTGGAAGACTCTGGGAGCCGCTCAATTGGGGTTCTAAGCACTAAAATCCGCCCTAGCCCCTTGAGTTTTGGGGAAGGTCTACTATACTATCAGGGAAGTTTTTGGCAGTGACATTTTGGGGGTCTACCCCGTCGGTTGATCCGTCATCTTCCTTCAAAAATGCTCCATTAGGCTAGGAGAACGTCCTGTGGATCGGTGGCAACCTACCCAAATCGCGAATTTGCAAGAAATTGGTTCCTTTCTCCAAGGACAACGGGAGCAGCAGAACCTAACCCTGCAAATGGTATCGGAAACGACTCATATCCGATCGGGCGTGCTCCAGTCCCTTGAATCGGGCCAAGTGAACAATTTGCCGGAGCCAGTTTATCTGCGTGCTCTGCTCAAGCGTTATGGGGAATTTTTGGGCCTTCAGGGGCAGGCCATTCTCGATCGCCTTGATGATAAGCGTCCCCCCCTCGCCGAAGCCCCGCCATTTCAGCCCGTGCAATCCAGCCCAAGCCCTGCCGCGTTGGAGTCTAACGGTGCGTTTGCTCCTCCGCCGATCGTCGGTTTCCCTCGCCTGAGTACCCTCAAAGCGGCCACAGGAGCAGAGGACAGCAATAGTGTGGTGTTGCCCAATGCCAAACCCGTTGCCCTAGGGGGATCGGGCGGCACAGCCCCGGAACTCAGCACCCCCGCGCCTGACTCGGTAGTCCCCCTGGGTCCGGCTTCGATCTCCCGCGCCAATACCATGACTGCCGCACCCTTACCCCCGGCGGCGCTGCCCACCTCCCCCACAACAGAACCAGCCCCCATAGAACCAACCCCCGCTACTGTGGCCGGGGCCACCGATCGCCCGTTACCGCCCCCGATCGAGCTTTTATCCTTCACACCCCCGGCCACGTCTACGCCTTGGTCTGTGATGCAGCCTTTAGTCCTGGGGGTTGGGGCCGTGTTGGGTCTAGTCCTTGTGGCTTGGGGACTGCCCCAGGTTCTGACGGGCCGTTCTGAGAGCGACCCAGCAGGCACCCTAGACACCTCTTCTACAAATTCCGCTACAAATTCCGCTGCTCCTCCGGCTGCCACTGCTCCCCCAGCCACCCCCGCCCCTGCCGTCACGGCCCAACCCTCCCCCGCCGCCAGTGCCAATACCCTCCCGCTGACACTGACGCTTTCGGTGCGGGGGGGCACGTCTTGGGTCCAGGCAACAGTGGATGGCACCGTTGCCTATGAGGGACTCTTGGCGGATGGGTCTCAGCAAAGCTGGACGGCTAAGCAGTCTTTGGATCTAGCGGTGGGTCGATCGGATTTGGTTTGGGTTGCCATCAATGGCCTTCCGGCCAAAGTCTTTGGCGATGAACCAAATCCCAAGCAGCAAACCTTCCCAGACCCTGCCCCAAACTCCTCTAACTAGGCTCGCAATGGCGATGAGCGCAGGAACTCAGCCTGATTCAGCGCTGCTGGAGGGGACATGGCGGTGTGGACTGCCCCAGGTTCTCATCCTTGGGGGGTTGGGAAAGATTGGCCGATCGATCGCCGAGGATCTCTTGGCCTACACCAATGCCCATCTGCTCCTCACCCGTCGTCGTCCCCCCAAGGCCCAAGCAGCCGCTGCCTGGGGCAGTCGTGTGCGCTGTGTGTCCCTGGATTTGGCGGATCTCGATCGCCTGTCCACCTTGATCCAAGGCGTTGACTTGGTGATTCACTGTGCAGGCCCCTTTGACTACCGGGATCAGCGGGTGCTGCGTACCTGCATTGAGCATCGGGTGTCCTATCTCGATGTCAGCGATAATCCTCGGTTTGTTCAGGAGGCGATGGTGCTGGGGGAGCGGGCTACCAGTGCTGGGGTTACGGCGGTGTTGAGTACCGGGGTATTTCCGGGGATATCGAATAGTATGGTGCGCCTAGGGGTAGAGTCCTTGGAGCAAGCGGAGGCGGTACACCTCAGTTATGTGGTGGCGGGGTCTGGGGGGGCAGGCACCACGGTGATGCGCACAACCTTTTTAGAAATTCGCCATGCTTTCCAAGCGTGGGTTGAGGGGGAGTGGCGATCGATCGCCCCCTATTCCCAGCCGACCTGGGTCCAGTTCCCCCCGCCCTACGATCGGGCTGCGGTCTATTGGTTTAGCACCAGCGAAGCCGCCACCCTGCCCCGCAGCTTTCCCCAACTCCACACTGTCACCACCAAATTTGGCTCCCTACCGGGCTTTTACAATACCCTCACGGGCGCAATGACCCGCCTACCGGGGGGGGTTCTCCAGCAGCCCTGGCTCATTGAAGCGTTAGCCAACCTCAGCTATGGCATGACCCAAATGACCGATCGCTGGACCGGAACCGGGGTTGCCATCGTTGCCGACGTAGAGGGCCAGTCCCAGGGCCAAGCCACCCATGCCCGTGTAACCTTGAGTCATCCCAATATGCTGCGCACCGTGGGCGCAGGGACCGGCAGTCTCGCCCAACTCTTGCTCACCCAAAGCTGGCAAGCACCCGGTGTTTGGCCCGTAGAACAAGCTTTACCCTCCCCACTGTTCCAAAAAACCCTACAACAACGGGGATTGTCTGTTACCTTAGACCTGCTTACCCCCTAGTGGTCCCGGCGGCGATCGCCGTCGCCCCTCAGTCCAACCCGTCTCGCCAGTCCAAACTCCACCCATTAACCTGACCGACCGACGATCGGGCGAATAGGGTGGGGCAGGGTGGAATAATTGGGCGCTGAAGGGGGATCTGTCCCCCAATCCAGAGCGGGACGGCCCCAGCCAGAGGCGCACCTGTCTAGACAGCGCCACAGCATCTCAGCTTCATCTCAACCGTATACAAGGCTAAAATTTTAGGCTAAACTGACGGAGGAACGCGGTACGATTCACCTGTCGCGGGGGTGTGCTCGTGCTGGAGGCCAACAGACTTGCCCAAGTTCGTGGGGAGTTCGCTCGACTGAAACTACCCTCAGAGAGATTGTCGCGAAATCGATGGTGAGCATCGCACTCAACACAAAACGTGGGGGTCGATCGTTCACAAGATGGCCTAGGGTGAACCGGTAAAAAAATAGCCTAACGCCTATGGCTCAACGGTTTGACCCATGCCTTAAAACTTCCGCCGTTTGCTCCCTTCCCTGTGTTCAGTGTCCGGTTTATTTGTGAGGTGGGTTCCATGCAGCCACAACGTCCTAATCCTTCCCATTCGTCTGCGTCGCAGCCTGAGTCAGTGCCCCAGCCCCCCTACTCAGGAACCCCCTCCCCTCAGATTCCTCCCCATTCCCCGCAACCGCCACAGCGGGCGAACCGCAGGCGATCGACTCCCTCTTCTCAACCCAACCCGATCGAGACCCTCGGCACCCTGCCCTACCTCGTCCCCGCCGTCGCCAACGTCCAAATGATGCCGGTGGCCTACTACAGCGGCCCCAGCAATGCCAACACTGAGGATGACTTTGACCTCAAGCAGTTCCTCGTCATGCTGCGCCGTCGTGCCGCCTGGGTTGGCGGGGTAGCCGTCACCGTTGCGGCCCTGACCTGGGCCAATACCCTGACTCAAAAACCGGTCTATCAGGGATCGTTTAACCTTTCCTTAGGAGAGCGGGACGCTTCACAATACCCGCCAGAACTAGTGGCTACCTCCTTTCAACTGAACACCGGGCCAGATATCGCCACACAGTTGGAGATTCTCAGAAGTCCTCTCTTGCTGGGTCCAGTGCATGAGGCACTGACAACAACCTACCCGGACTTGAGCTATGAAGCCCTCAGTGCAAAGCTTTCTCTCTCCAACCCCAAAAGTTCCCAGATTGTGACAGTGAGCTATCAGGGATCTGACCCGGAGGAGATTAAGGCGGTGCTAGATGCCGTGTCGCAGGCTTATCTAGACTACAGTTTGCAGCAGCAGCGGGACTCCCTCAGCCAGGGGATCGCCTTTGTGGATGAACAATTGCCCGTTGTGCGGGACCGGGTGCAGACCAAGCAGCAAGAGCTAGAAGCCTTTCGTAAAAACTATAATTTGGTCGATCCTGAGAGCAAAGGCAGCCAACTGACGGAAATTCTAACGACTTTGCAGCAACAGCAGCGGGAAACCCAAATTGCCTTTGTGGAGGCCCAGTC
>JBMTWK010000035.1:0-12884 GCA_049452395.1 Prochlorothrix sp.
CGGGAGCAGTTTGGGTCACAGTACAGGGGCAGTTTAGCGGTTAGTTGGTCCAAGGACTCGACTTCAGCGGGATCGACTGCGATTCGCAACGGTTGCACTGGATTGGGAAACCCAACCCCTACCTCGGTTAGAGCATCTAGCGGTTGGATAATCCAGCGGTGAGAGAATTCAGCAGTTAGAGCATCTAGTGGTTAGGTGACCTAGTTTTGACCAAGATTTAGGAGAATTTTACAGATTTTTTAGCGATTAATCATCGCTTGAAGGCTCCAGCACTGTAAAACCGCGTTTTAGCTGACTATTTCCCATTGGCTCCACTTGGAAAGTAACCGTTTGGCTCCAGTCTTGGCTTTCCGCCCGCAGTTCCCAATCCCCCAGTTCCAGGGGCCAGAGCAGATCGGGAGTTGTGGTTGTGGCGATCGGGTGGCCATTGAGGGACCAAGTAACGGGACTTTGGAGGGCGTGGGCCAGTTGAAATTGGAGTTGCTGCGGCGATCGATCGGCAGTGGGGCGAGTCTCCAGAAAGAAGCGATCTCCGGGTTGGGGAAAGCGGATGGAATTGCTAAGATTGCCGGAATTTACAGGATTTTGAGGGCTAGGGGGATCAGGGCGGGGGGGGCGATCGGGATCGATCGTCCCAGAAGCCGCAGGCGGTTCAGTCTGCCGCGCTTCTAAATTGCGGTGCGCAACCTCATCCCGTAACGTATACTCCTGGACCCAAGTTAAACAGGAAGACAGATCCTGGGAACCTGGGTCAGCACATAAAGCAACCTGGGGCAGTTGGGGCGGTTCAAATAGCTCAGGATCTTCTTTTTCATGTAATTTCAGCATAATTCGATGCCACAACGGTGCCGCCCCCGTAACCCCAGAGACCTCCACCATCGCACTGCCGTCAAAATTCCCCACCCACGTCGCCACCGTATAGCGGCGGCTATAGCCCACCGTCCAGGTATCCCGATAGCCGGAGGAAGTCCCCGTCTTCACCGCCGCTGCAAAGGGAAGCCGCAGAGCCGAGTCAACACCAAACGCCTGGGCACGGGCTGGAGCATCAGCCAGCATATTCGTGACTAACTGCGTTGTTTTTGGCTCCAATACCGGCAAATTTGCCATTGCACCGGGCTGGTCCGCTAATCCCGGCACCATCACCAATTGCAGCCCCTGCCCCTCCCGCGCCAACGTCCCATAGGCCCGCGCCAACTCCCACAGACTCACTTCGCCACTGCCTAAAGCTAAGCCTAAACCATAGAACTGCGGCGATTTTTTCAGATGTTCAAAGCCTAAACTCTGCAAACGCTCCAAAAACCGGGGAACTGTCACCTGTTCCAACAGTCGCACCGCTGGTAAATTGAGGGAGTTCGCCAAAGCAAGACGCACCCGCACCGGGCCTTGAAACTGGCCGCTGTAGTCCATCGGGCTGTAGAGTTGGGCACCGGGAATGGGGTAGTGGGCCGGGAGATCTTCCAGGCGATCGGTGGGGTCAAGCAAACCTGATTCTAGGGCAAACTGATAGAGAAATGGCTTTAAAGTTGATCCGGGCTGGCGTAAAGCCTGTACTCCGTCATTATGGCCCTGGATACCGCCAAAATAGTCGGGAGAACCGACGTAGGCCAACACTTCCCCCGTTGCATTGTCAATCACAAGGGCCGCGCCATGGGTGACATGATGGGGCGCAAGGGCACGGGTCATCTGTTGGATTTGGGCCTGGACAAAGGCTTGGAGAGGCCGATCGATCGTGGTGGGAACCTGTGCGCCCCAGTCGGCGGGTAACTGACGGCTGAGCCAAAAAAGAGCTTGGGGAGCCAGGAGAGACTCAGACTGACGCAGGGCGAGGCTAGGCGATTGCTGGGCAATGGTGGCGGCTTCGGATGCGGTTAAATGGCCGGTAGTGACTAGACGATCGAGGATGTAAGCTTGGCGGTGGGCGAGGGCAGCAGGGGCAGCGTAGGGGTTGAGGCCGTTGGGGTCGTTGGGGATAGCAGCCAAGAGAGTTGCCTGACTCCAGCTTAAATCCGCCGCAGGAACGCCAAAATAAAAGCGGGCCGCAGCTTCCACACCGTAGAGATTTCCCCCCATCGGTAAACGGTTAAGATAAGCTGCAAGAATCTCATCTTTGCTGGATCCTGCCTCTAAGCGCCATGCTGTCCAGATTTCCCAGAGTTTCGCAAGCCAAATATTCTGGGAGCCTAGGGGGGGCCGATCGACGGGGGTTCTGCCCCGATCGCGGCCCGATCGATCGATTGGGTTGACGGTCGCCAAACCGGTTGCCGAACCGGTTGCCGAACCGGTTGCCGAATCTACTGTGAGACCCGCTGTTGTACCCTCATGCTGCTCTAAATCAGCACTTGAAGACCATAACCGCGCCAATTGCATCGAAATTGTAGATGCACCACTAACAATCTCTCCAGTTTCCAGTGCTTGATAGACAGCACGGCCCCCAGCCGCCCAATCTACGCCCCAGTGTTGGTAGAAGTGCTGATCCTCGGCGGCGATAATCGCAGCAATAAAGGCGGGGGAAATTTGATCGAGGGGGACGGTGAGGGTGCGATCGTGGCTCTGGCTTAGCAGGGTGCCGAGGGGTTGACCGCTGCGATCGAGAAAGGTTAAGGCCCGATCGTCCTGGCGCAGTTGGTCAGGGCCGATCGGCATTAAAAACGGCAGCAGCCGCAAAACAACGCAAAAACCTAGACCCATGCCTAGATACTTTACCCGGCGATGATTTAGCCCCAGGAAACTAAATTTCTGCGATTTAAGCTTTCTTACACTGTTTTGAGTGCCCTGAGCACCGTGCCCCAGTTCGTTGCCCTCGGTCGCTTCTCCCATGGTGATCTCCTCGGTGATCTCCTCACTGGTCTGCCCTGCCTAAGCTCCATCGGCGGAGGGGCTAGCCCTCACGGTCACAACCTTGGCCAAGCTGAGGCTGTCCTAGAGCGGGTTAGCGCTAGCGTAACCCAACAACTCCCCCTGCACCACCCTGCAATGCCCAGGGCAGCAAGGCGTAACTGTTCAGTCCTCGGTGAACCCGTCCCTTGCTATAGCCCCCCTGCACCCCGCCCCCTGCACCCCGCTAAACCTTGTGTCTTGTTAAAGAAAGCCTGTCCTGTGGGGGAGATATGCCAAGATCAAGCCAGCAAACTCTCAGTCAAGCCAGCCTGAAGAGGCCGATCGCCCATGCATGAAGTGAGTCTGATGGCCCAAACCCTAGAGTTAGCGGTGCAACAGGCCCAGCAACAGCAGGCGACCCGCATCCACCGCCTCAAAATGCGCATCGGTGCCCAGTCGGGTGTAGTGCCGGAGGCATTACAGTTTGCCTTTGAGGTCAGCACACCGGGGACGATCGCCGCAGGGGCACAGTTAGAGATCGAAACAGTCCCGGTTTTATGCTTTTGTGGGTCGTGTCAGCGGGAATTTGAGCCAAAGGATTGGTTTTATGAATGCCCAGACTGTCAAACCTTAAGTTATCAGGTGCTGGCGGGGCGGGAGATTGAGTTATCTACCTTGGAGGTGTCCTGATGTGTCAAGATTGTGGTTGTAGCCAGGGGGGCGACATCCAAATTCACCCCGACGATCGTGCCCATACCCACGATTCTGCCCAAAATCATCGCCATAGCACCGCCCAAAGTGCTGCCCAAAGTGCTGCTCACAGCCATTTTCACGGTCTAGCTCAGGACTACGAGCCATCCCATCCCCACCATCCCCACCCCACCGGTACCCACGACGATCCCCACAGCCATGCCCACAACGGCCACAGCCATCCCCACAGCCACAGCCATAGCCACAGCCAAGGGCACCTGCACAGTCACACCCCGGCCACGGTTGGCAGTAGCCTTACTCAAAGGACGATCGCGCCAGAACTGCTGTCGCCCGTAGTGCCGCAGCGGGGGGGGCGGGTTCTCACGATCGAACAGTCTGTTTTAGGCAAAAACGATCGCCTTGCCGCCCAAAATCGACAGTATTTCAAACACTGCGGGGTTGTTGCCCTCAATATTCTCTCGTCGCCCGGTTCCGGCAAAACGACTTTACTGGAAAAAACCCTGGAATATTTTGAAAACCAGCTTAAAATCGGCGTAATCGTGGGAGATTTAGCCACTGATAACGATGCCCAGCGACTCCGCAAGACCTCAGCCCCGATCGTGCAAATTACCACCGGGAACCTCTGTCACTTAGAGGCCAATATAGTCCTGCAAGCGGCCCAGGGCTTGCATCCGGAAGTTTTGGATATCTTAGTGGTGGAAAATGTCGGAAATCTGGTTTGTCCGGCAGCCTATGACCTAGGAGAGCAGGCACGGGTGGTGTTGCTGTCGGTCACGGAGGGGGAAGACAAGCCCCTTAAGTATCCAGAAACCTTTAAGTCGGCGGATGTGGTGTTGCTGACCAAGGTGGATATTGCGGAGGTGGTGGGCTTCGATCGTGCCCAAGCCCTGGACTGCATCCGGGGGGTTGCGCCCCAAGCGACGGTGTTGGAGATTTCAGCCCGATCGGGGGAGGGAATGGCCGATTGGTATCGTTATTTGCAGGATTTACTTTAATTGCTTGACGCTAATCACTTGAAGTTAATCACAATGAGTGTAGGGGTCGTGCCCCCGTGCCGACCCTCTTCGTGCTAAGAACCGGGGCAACTATAGGGGGATTTTCTTTAGCGAATAGGTGAGTCTACCCAAGTAATTCCTTCCAAGAGAGCAGATTTGGGGAAATTGCCGCAAAATAGCATTAATATCTTCTAAGAGGGCGGGTTTGGGGAGATTATGGCAGTCCAGCGGGATTTTTCGTGAGAAACCCGCCCCTACGATCGGCTTGATCTGAGAGAGCGGGTTTGGGGAAATTGCCGCACAACGGCAGGATTTTGGGCGAAAAAACTGCCCATATCGTAATATTCTTAGCGAGGCGTTGAGAGAGGGGGAATATCTGCGGCGATCGCCGGGACCAAGGCCGGAGCCAGAGCCGGTTCCAAGGCCGAATCGAGGGGGGATTGGAGCGATCGCAAAAAGCGCAGTAACTCCCGGTTCACCGTTTGGGGCGCTTCCTGCTGGAGCCAGTGGCCACACTGGCGGATCGACACCCGCCGCAAAGGCGCTTGCACAAACTTTTCCAAGCCCTGGGAAATCACCGGGCTAAACACCGTATCTCCATCACCCCACAGCACCAAGGTCGGTAACTTCACTGGCTCCAGGGGCGTGCTGACATTGCGCCAAATCTGGGGCAGGGAGAAGAAATAACGATAATACTGGAGTGCCGCCTTGAGAACCCCCGGTTTTGCCAAAGCAGCTTCGTAAATTTGAGCCTCTTCCCGCGAAAAAGCGCCTTTGCGCACGGCCTGGTTTTGAAAGAGCGACTGAACCAAGGGGGATAAATTCTGCTTGAGCAGCCATTCCGGCAGCGCGGGCAACTGGGCCGCAATTAAATACCAACTCCGCCGCAACTGGTCCAGATTACCGGTTAAATCCTGCAAAAAGCCTTGGGGGTGCGGAGAAGCCAACAGCACCAGCGATCGCAGCCGTTGGGGAAAGCGCTGGGCTAGGTGCCATGCGATCGTGCCGCCCCAACCATGGCCAATGACGATCGCTTCCTGATAGCCCAAGGCTTCAATTAAGCCCTTAATATCGCGGCTGAGGGTTTCCAGGTCATAACCCTGCTCTGGCTTCTCAGAATCGTTATAGCCCCGCAAATCAGGCACCACGACCTTAAAAAACGGCGCAAGGGAGGGAATTTGATAGCGCCAGGAATACCAAAACTCCAGAAAGTCATGGAGCAAAATCACCAAGGGGCCTTGGCCTTGGACCACGCAGTGCAACCGAATGTCATTGGTGGCGATGTATTGGTGCTGCCAGGGGGCGACGGCGGGCGTAGCGCTGGTCCCCAGGGTAATAGGAGCGGGATTGAGCGTAGAAGCACCAGGGGCACCAGAGGCACCGGTTTCCGGGGAAAGTTCAGTTGTGGGGAGTGTCGCTGGGGTAGAAGACCGTAGCAACTCAGCCTCAACGGGGGGAGTTGGGGAAGAATGGCTCAAGGACATAAACCTTGGTAAAGAAAAAGAGGGCGATGGCGCGTTAACCACAGTTGGGGGATTAACGGCTCCTCTTTTAGAGTGCCCCAAAACTGACACGGTAGTCTAACGCTGACGCAATTCCCCAGCGTTGACCGATCGTCTTACTGCACCGGCACCAAAGTGCAATCCGTCGGTGCAACCCGATACTTCACCAGATTGGCCAGCTCCTGAAGTTGGCTAATGGCCTCCGCCCCTTCCAGTTTCATCAGTTCCCGATCGTCGCGCATTTCCGTCCAGGTCACCCCATAATCCGACACCAAGAAGCGAATCAGGTGGTCTTGGCCGAGGCTGACCATAAAAGAGGCACTGTTCATTTGCCCGCCACAGGTGTAGCAGGAGGCCATATAACCCTGGTTTTCCAGGCTAATAGCAAGAGCTTGAAGGTTCATCACCAAGTCCTGGACGAACCGGCGATGCTGATCTGCGAGTCGAACAAACACAATAATTCTCCAGTAACCCTAGTATTTTACATTCTCTTAAGATTTTCACCGCCATCATTTGTTACAAAGACTTAATCTTTTGTGGGCAGACAACGATCGCTGGGCCAGTCCTTTCCGTTAGTCCTGTGGAGAGGAGGGGGGAGAAAGGTCTGGGAGGGGATGGTGTCTGGATGGGAACGGGTGGGGCCAAGGAGATGGAGACTGACCTCCGGTTTCAGGTGGGTTTAATGAGTCATTATACTCATTGCCCTGGGTACTTGTCTGCCTGAGGGGTCTGCCATCTCGATGGGGAAGGGCAGCGTCTGGGGAGGAAGGTGAGGGGTAGAAGCTAGCCCAGCGTTAGCCTAGAAGCTTCCAGCGTTGGCCCAGAATTCGTCCAAAGCTAGCCGAAAAGCTAGTCCAGAAGCTCGCCCAGCGTTAGCCCAGCATTAGCCCAGCGTTAGCCCACCAATTCCCACCAGCCTAGACTGGGACCGATGAAGCGAATGGTGATCCAGGCCGCAACCAGTAAGCCAATGCCAACCCAAGCGCCTTGGGTGGTGATTTTAATAAACTGTTCCGATTGAGACTTGGTAATGGGGATCCAGGGCAAAATATAGGCTTCTTTGCCATAGTCCTGCCCCAGGACTTCCTTTTTGCGTTTGGCTTCACCCATATATCCTCCTTGATGGGGTTTTCCAATTTAT
This sequence comes from Prochlorothrix sp., assembly GCA_049452395.1. Classification (GTDB taxonomy): domain Bacteria; phylum Cyanobacteriota; class Cyanobacteriia; order Prochlorotrichales; family Prochlorotrichaceae; genus Prochlorothrix. The sequence goes on from JBMTWK010000035.1 coordinate 7,167, forward strand.
AAGGATAGCCCTTCACTTCAATTGCCCATAGTACTGAGCTTGAGGTGCGATCGTCCGGAGACTTTGCGCTTCTTTACGCGGGAACGAGGGAGGTGGCGATCGGGGCGGTCCCTCTCCCCATAGCGGGGATCAACGCTTAGGGGCTTCTACTAAACAACTTTGGGGGTTAAACAGACTGGGATCGAGATAGCCGAGGCGGGCCATGGGGCTGAGCATCGTTAAGATTTGTTGACCGTAGCTGCGGCGCAACACCCGTAAATCCAGCAAAGCCAAGACCCCCTGGGACCGACGCACGGGGGCGATCGCCCGCTGAATTTCCACCAGCGCCTGGGGCAGGAGATAGCAGCGAAACCAGTCCTGACGGCGGTGCTTGTAGTAGGCGACTCGTCCGGCAACGCGGGGATCCTCCAAAGAAGGGAGCGGCAGGGTGGCCATAACCAAGAGTTGGGGGTTGGGCAGTTGCTGCTGATGCTGTCGCCAAAAGTCCCAGCCACTGACTAAAACTGGGGCAAGGCTGGAGTCTTGGGGCAGGCGTTCGATCTGGACCCGCGACCCAAATTCAGCGGCCAGGGTTGCGCCCACTTGGCCCTTGAGGGGGCGATCGTTGACCAAAATCACCGTGAATCCGGCGGCGGTGACGCTGAGGGTGAGGAGGCGACGCAGTTCCACCAGCAGGGCGGGGTAAAAGTGGGGGGTATTGGGCAGGGGGAGGTGATCGGGGAGGTAAAGCTGGACCTGCTCGGTTTGGCGATCGCGGTTGAATTGCACCACGGTCAGATCCTGTTCTGCGAGGCCAAGGCGACCCCGATCGATCGCCCCCTGGGTTGGCTCCGCCAAGGTTTCCCGCAGGAGCACCACGGGCTGCTGGGGCCAGCGGCGGGCAAGGCGTTCCGCAATGTTGAGGGGGGACCATTCTAGGCTGAAGCTGCCCAGGGCACGATCGATCAAGGCCAGAGCCATGCCCTGATTATCGGCGAGGGCCGTTTGGAGGCTGTGCCAAGGTTCCGGGAGGAGGTTGGGGGGCCAGGATCCAGCCCTAGGGGCGCTAGCCGCAAGATGATGCAGCAGGTCTTGGAGTAGCACCTGTTCGTAGGAGTCCAGCAAGCAGGCACCGGGGATCTCCTGGGACTCCTTGGCGGGGCGCTGGAACAACGTATGGGTTAGGCGGGCTTGGACATCGCGGAGATGGTCGCGGCTCTGGGGAAAGGCAAGGGCTAGGGTCTGCCAGTCCTGGGGCTGAATCCGGAGGGTGTGGTGTTGGATAAACCAGGCTTCCAGGTCATCGATGCCTTCGATCAGGGTGGGCAGGTGGGACGGAAAGGCGGCATGGGGTTGCTGGGGGTTGGCAGCGAGCCAGGGGCCGGGGGGGGTCAGTAACAGGCCCGTAAAGTCAGGGTGGGGCCAGCGATCGCCCCGCTGGACAGACTTCGACCCTTGCAGCCATGCTTGAAGGGGAGGCAAGTCCACCGCCATAATCTCCTGGAGGGTGCCTTCTGGGGCCACGAGAACCGCCCCACGGGGCCACAGCAACAGGGCCATCAGATAGCTGAGGCGATGGGCCGTGTGTCCTCCAGCGGTGCCCAGGTGAATGAGGGAGCTGCGCCCTAACCGCAAGGCCCGCGCCACCAAGCGTGCCATGGTGAGATGGTGGGGCCACGCTTGGTCTGGGAACTCCCGCAAAAAGGACCGCAGTTGTTGGTGAACTTCAACTTCAAACACAGACTTGTAACGAAGAGGACGATCGCGCTATGAAAATTGGCATTGTGGGCCTGGGACTGATTGGGGGTTCCCTGGGCTTTGATTTCCAGGCCCAAGGCCATGAGGTGATTGGAGTCAGTCGCCGCGAAGAAACCTGTCAGCAGGCGATCGATCTCGGTGTGGTGCAAACCGCCAGTACCCATCTAGCGGCCCTGGAAACGGCGGAGGTGGTGTTTCTCTGTACCCCCCTCGATCGCCTCATCCCCATTGCCCACAGCCTGATTCCCCATCTCAACTCTGCCACGATCGTGACGGATGTGGGGTCGGCTAAGGCCACGATCGTCCAAACTTTAGAACCCCTCTGGCCCAACTTCATTGGGGGGCACCCCATGGCGGGCAAGGCAGAAAGCGGCCTAACCGTCGCCCAAGGGGGGTTATTCCACAAAAAACCCTACGTGCTGACCCCCACGGCCCAAACCCCTACCCCAGCCCTCACCACCGTCACCAGCCTAGTCCAAGGACTGGGGGCCACCCTCTACACCTGTCCGGCGGAGGCCCACGATCGGGCAGTGGCCTGGATTTCCCATCTGCCGGTCATGGTCAGCGCCAGTTTGTTGGCAGCCTGCGATCGCGAAACCGATGCCCAAGTGCAGACCCTCGCCCAGCACCTCGCCAGTTCCGGCTTCCAGGATACCAGCCGCGTGGGCGGGGGCAGTCCAGAGTTGGGGGTGCTGATGGCCCGCTACAACCGCGCAGCCGTCTTGGCAAGCCTGGACCAGTACCAAGCCACCTTAACCCAGGTCCACACCTGGATTGAGCAGGAAGACTGGAGCGCCCTCACGGCGTTCTTAGAACAAACCCAACGCCAACGCCCCGCTTACTTGGAGTGATGCCACAGGCTACGGCCACCGGACCAACTGACAAAAGACCAGCGGGAGCCTCTCATTTTGGCAGAATCGCGGTAGGGGCGGTGCCCCCGTGCCCGCCCTGTTTTGCCACCATGGGATACACACCCTACTCTTCACCCTCAGACTGCCGCTGAGGTTATTTTTCAGGCAGCGTCAGAGGGGCAGAGTAGGGGTTAGAACTGGGGGTGTCGGCCCAGACATCCTCATCGTCGAAATAGTTGTTGTAGCCGGTGTCCGGTTCCGGCGATCGGGCGGGGGGAGGGGCCGGGGCCGTGCTGGGGGTACTGGGGGTACTGGGGGTACTACTGGGGGCGCTAGGGGCAGCGTCCCGGTAGGCCGTGGGGACGGGGCGGCTGGGTTCCCGGCGGGGTGGCTCAGCGGGACGATCGTAGGGCTGGGCATAACCGGGGTCCGCATTGGGACGAGTCCGGGCGGGAGGATTGGGAGCATTGCCCGGTGGGCTGTAGCGATCGCGGCCCCGATCGTCATAGCGTGGCTCTCCAGAGCGGGAGTCTGCATAGCGGGATTCGCCATAGCGCGGCTCTGGGGGGCGAGACTCTGGGTAACGCGGCTCCAGGGGGCGGGAGTCTGCATAGCGGGACTCGCCATAGCGCGGCTCTGGGGAGCGGGGTTCATAGGCGCGATCGTAGCGATCGCCATAGGGATCCCGGCCCTGCGGCTCTGGGGGATAATCCGTGGGATAGTCCGCCTCATAGTAGCGACGACGCTGTTCCTGGGGCTGGGGCAGAACCCTGGGCACCAACTCCGGCTCCGGCTCATTCCAGTTCTCATCTTCCCAACTGCTGACCCGCTGGGGTTCCCGCTGCTGTTGGACCGCAGGCTGGCGATAGGGTTGGTTATAGGCCGGGGTGCGCAGGGGTTCCCCGGTGCCAAGCTGGTTTTCGGCGGGGGTGGTGGTGATAATATACTCGTCCTCGTCGTCCCGCTCCCAGGGCGCAGACCCCAGGCCCAGCTTTTCCATCACCCCCACCGTGAGCTGCACCATGCGCTCCTCGGCCCCCTCAAAGACGATGATACGGTTGGGGCCGGTGCTGGAAATTTCTTCGATCGGCAGCTCATAGGTACTCAGCAGCGGATCAGGCACCGCCGAGAGGCCCACCGTGGCAATAATCAGGGCTTCCACTTCCCCGTTTTCCAGGTTGAACTTAAAGCCCCGCACCCGACCCAGGGGATCGTTATTTTCGGTAATGACTTCGCTGTTGATCAGGGTGCTGTACTCTTCCGGATCGATATCTTCGATCACGTCGCTGTCTTCCACCAAGACCACATCCCCCACCTGCTGCACCGCATCCAGGTACATATAGGTGGTCAGGCTCAGACCGGGCAGCACCCGCGCCATGGCACTGTCCCGCAAACCCAGGGCGACCACTTCCCGCCGATCGACATCGACCAGCAATTCGCTGACTACCCCAAGCCGCTTCCCCGTGCTGCGAGTGATGACCTGAGTCCCTAAAATTTCAGAGCGGTGCCAAATCAGTTCAGATGCCATTGCCGAGTCCTAATCTCGAATCAGTGCCGGAATGTGAGGGGCTGCCCTCTTTTACTTATCTTAACAATACTAAAGGGTTTCCCGGATTGGCGTAATGATAGAGCATTCTCGGCGGAATGGGGGGATTCGGCGTTAGCGGGAGGGGCCAGCGTTGTAGCGTTGCTCCAGCCAAATCCGGACAGATTGGTCATCGTGGAAGGTGTGGGTTTGGGCGGGGCGGGGATCGTAGACGGTCCAGCGGCGATCGGGGCCGGGACCGGTAATGCGGGGTTCGCCCTGGAGGGGCAGGGTACTGGGGGCGAAGGTCTGGAGCAAAAATTGGCCCAAGCGTTGGCCGTGGTGGGCACAGGCAGCGGCGATCGGGGCCAGCGGGGCAGACAGTCCAACGGCGGCAGATAATCCAACGGCGGCAGACAGAAGGGAAGGCGCGGGGGCAGAGGTCAAAGAAGGGCGAGCCATGGTCGTTGCAGTAAAGATAGGGGAGGTGAAGGAGAAGCAGTCGGGAACCTCCCACTGGGGAAGCATTCACCGGCTTGAGTCCACTCTAGGAAACCGCTGCTCCCTTGCCCATGCACCCCGTCCATGGCATCTATGCACGAAATCGATGGATGGCGATCTCCGGACTTTTTAATCTATTCCTACCCCCCGTTTATCCCCCTCCCCCATGTCCCCCTCCCCCGATGCCTGGAAACTGAAATTTTCCCAACTGCGTGCCCTGGTTACCGTCGCCGACACCGGCAACTTCAGCGAAGCCGCCCTCCAGCTCAATGTCACCCAATCCACCATCAGCCACGCGATCGCCGCCCTGGAGTCAGAACTGGGCATTGTCCTCTTCCATCGCGGTCGCCATGGGGCGCACCTAACCCCCGTGGGGGAGCGGATTGTGGTCCAAGCCCGATCGATCCAAGGACTGCTGAGCGAAATGGTCCAAACCGCAACCCAGGAGCGGGGACTCAAAGGCGGCACCGTGCGCATTGGCACCTTTCGCAGCATTGCCACCCATCTCCTGCCCGAAGTCATTGCCCGCCTGCGCCAGCGCTACCCCGATCTCACCCTGGTTTTGCAGGAGATGGATGAACTTTATGAACTCAAACAAGCCCTGATTCAGGGGCAGGCCGATGTTTGCGTGGCGGAAGTTTTGGTCAGCGATGAGTTTGAAACGATCCCCATCTTCCAGGATGAATATATTGCCCTGCTGCCGCCCGACAGCGATTTAGACACCGCCCAACTGACGGTGGCCGATTTAGCCCGCTATCCCCTCATTACCTCCAGTTGCGATAGTTGTTCTTTGCGGCTGCGCGATCGGCTCCAGGAGTGGGGCGGCGGCACCCTCCAAGTCACCTACCATCTGCGCCACGACTCCTCCATGACCAGCATGGTGCAACAGGGCCTGGGCATTGCCCTCATGCCAGAACTAGCCTCCCGTCCGGTCCCGGCGGGGGTTCGGGTCTGCCGCCTGCCCTTTGCGGTTTCGCGGCTGATTGGGGCTTCTTTGCTCAAAAACGCCCTCCATAGCCCTGCGGTCTATGCCTTTCTCGATGCGTTGCGGGAAACGGGGGTATTTAAGCAGAATGATGCCTAGGAATAACGTGATGTGCAGCT
>JBMTWK010000036.1:0-12565 GCA_049452395.1 Prochlorothrix sp.
TGGGATCGCCGATTTGCAATCGGCTTTCTAATGCTCCCGCTTTGCCAGCAAAACGGGCCGTTTGGACCTGGGTATGCTTAAGCGGCAACCCCCTCCCCTGGGATCGCCGATTTGTAATCGGCTTTCTAATGCTCCCGCTTTGCCAGCAAAACGGGCCGTTTGAACCTGGGTATGCGTAAGCATTCAGGGGGTCACGGAGGAATGCGGGTTTCAGGCTCTGAAAATCCCGGATTGGTACGGTTTGAGCTGCTTCAGACTCCGATCGGAGGGCTGAAACCCTACTAACTTCGTAGACCCCTGAATAGTTACTGGGTATGCTTAACTAGCCACACCCCTCGGCTTTGCCTGACGATCGCCGAGAATGTCTCTCCTGCCCAGATGATGAACCCCTAAAAAAACCCCATGACACAGCCGAAAAAAGCCCTCATTACTGGTATTACGGGCCAAGATGGCTCTTATCTCAGTGAACTTCTCCTAGAGAAGGGCTATCAAGTCCATGGCATTATCCGCCGTACTTCAACGTTTAATACCGATCGCATTGACCATCTCTATGTGGATCCCCACCGAGAAGATGCCCGTCTCTTTCTCCACTACGGCGACCTCACCGACGGCACCACCCTCCGCCGCATCGTCGAAGCCATCCAGCCCGCAGAGGTCTATAACCTAGGGGCACAGTCCCACGTCCGGGTTAGCTTTGATGCCCCAGAGTACACCGTGGATGCGGTGGGCATGGGCACCCTGCGGCTGCTGGAAGCCATTCGGGACTATCAGCAACGCACGGGCCAACAGGTGCGCTTTTACCAAGCCGGTTCCTCGGAAATGTTTGGCAAAGTCCAAGCCATCCCCCAAAGCGAAACCACACCCTTCTATCCCCGCAGTCCCTACGCCTGTGCCAAGGTCTACGCCCACTGGCAAACCATCAATTACCGCGAGTCCTACGATCTCTTTGCCTGCAATGGCATTCTCTTTAACCATGAAAGTCCCCGGCGGGGCGAAACCTTTGTCACGCGGAAAATTACGCGGGCGATCGCCCGCATCCTAGCCGGACAGCAGGACAAGCTCTATATGGGCAACTTGGATGCCAAGCGGGATTGGGGCTATGCCAAGGACTATGTGCGGGCCATGTGGTTGATGTTGCAGCAGGACCAGCCCGATGATTATGTAGTGGCTACGGGGGAAACCCATTCCGTGCAGGAGTTTCTGGAACTGGCCTTTGGGGCGGTAGATCTGCGCTGGCAAGACTATGTGGAGTTTGATCCCCGCTATCTGCGTCCTGCGGAGGTGGAGCTGTTAATCGGTGACCCCACCAAGGCTAAGGAAAAACTAGGCTGGGAACCGGCAGTGAGTTTTCCGGAGTTGGTCACGCTGATGGTGGCCAGCGACCTAGCAGCCCTGGGCCTAAGCTTGCCCCAGGGTCATCAGTCTCCCGCTTGGCAGGACACCGCTGTCATTCGGCAAACAACCGGCAGCCACTATAGTGATTAGGACAGGAGTGATTAAAACAGGAGCGATTAGGGGACAATCCTAGGCAAGTGGGCATCAAGGAAACCCTCCCACTTTGGCAGGTTAGCCGATCTGGTAGGGGCAATCCCCCCGTGGTTACCCCAGCTTTGCTCGAAGCGGGTCGGCACAGGGGCACGACCCCTACCAAGCTATTGGCCAAAGTGGGATGCACCCACCTGTCCGTTTATTAGAGATTCAATAGGCGTTATAGGAGCAAGTTATGGTGAATTTGAGCGATCGCCGCATCTTGGTAACCGGCGGTGCAGGATTTCTCGGTCGCCAAGTTGTAGCCCAACTGATCGCAGCAGGGGCACAGCAGGACAACATTACAACCCCCCGATCGCGGGATTGCGATCTGCGGCAACTGTCTGCCTGTGAACAAGCCGTACAGGGCCAAGATATTGTTATCCACCTCGCAGCCCATGTTGGCGGTATTGGCCTCAATCGAGAAAAACCGGGGGAATTATTCTACGACAACCTGATGATGGGGGCGCAGCTCATCCATACGGCCTATCAGGCGGGGGTACAAAAGTTTGTGTGTGTTGGCACCGTCTGTGCCTATCCCAAATTTACACCCGTACCCTTCAAAGAAGATGACCTATGGACGGGCTATCCCGAAGAAACCAATGCCCCCTACGGCATCGCCAAAAAGGCGCTCTTGGTTCAGCTTCAAGCCTACCGTCAGCAGTATGGCTTCGATGGCATTTATCTCTTGCCCGTGAATCTTTACGGTCCGGAAGACAACTTCAATCCGGCTAGCTCCCATGTGATTCCGGCCCTGATTCGCAAGGTCCACGCAGCCCAGCAACGGGGCGATCGCACCTTTCCGGTCTGGGGCGATGGCACCCCAACACGGGAGTTCCTCTACTCCACCGATGCCGCCAGGGGCATTGTCCTGGCCACCCAAGCCTATAGCGACCCGGAACCGGTGAATTTAGGGTCAGGGGCGGAAATTTCGATCAAAGATCTGGTGCTGCTCATTGCCGAGCTGATGGAGTTTGAGGCGGAAATTGTTTGGGAAACCGATAAGCCCAATGGCCAGCCCCGTCGTTGTTTAGACACCAGCCGCGCGATCGCCGCCTTCGACTTTAAAACAGCGGTGGATTTTCGTCAGGGGCTAACCCAGACGATCGCCTGGTATCGCCAAAACGCCCAGTAACGCAACACCCAGTAACGCAACAAACTACACCCGCAGCGTATCCCCAATCTGCTGCGCCACACCGGGCCGATCGCGGAGCTTCTTAAACACCTCCAAGGATTGGCCCCCGTAGTAGCGGCGGGTTTGGCCCAAATTAATCATGCCCAGGCGATGGGCAAGGCGATAGGAGCGATCGTTACCCGGAATCACCACAGCATAAAGGGCAGAAATCCAGGAAAAACTAAGGCCATACTCCAAAATTTGCTGAGCCGCCTCCGTAGCATAGCCGCGACCCCAATACTGGGGACAAAAATGCCAACCAATTTCGAGGCGTGCCGGTTGGGGCTGGGTTAAGCCAGGGACAGATCGCTGGCCCGTCCCCAAGGGCAACAGCAGCAAATTGCCGATCGTCCGCCCCCGGTACAAATCCATCACCGCCCAACAGCCCTGGGGCTTGCCCTGCTCGCCCACCTTGGCATACCGCCGCAGCCGCCATTCCACCGCCTCCAGATCCCGATCCACCGTCCCCGGTGCCACCCAAGCCATGACCTGGGGATCCCCATAAATGGTCAAACCCGCCGCCGCATCCTGGGTTGGGTTCCAAGGACGCAGCAACAGGCGATCGGTGCGGAAAATAGGCAACGGCATAGGTTAGCGGGTACTGCTCTGGTATTGCCCCCTGACCAACGGGGTAGAAGGGGAGCAAGAGGGGTCAAAGTCCCTCGCCTGCGCTGGGAGAGGGATTTAAGGTGAGGGGCTAGAGACAAGTCGCCCATCGCGTTCTCAGGGCGTGGCCCGCATCAGTTGTTCCACTTGGCGAACACCCTGGGCATCTTGGGCCTGTTGATACAACATTCGGGCCTGTTGCAATGCAGTCATGGCCTCCGTCGGTCGGCCTCGGCCCCGCAAGGCAACGCCCAAATAGCGGTAGGGCACCGGGTTCCGGGGATCCCGTTCCGCCCACAGTTGACTATTGACCACCGCCAACAAATAGTTTTCCTGGGCCAGATAAATTTTGATCACTTCCTCACGGGCTGCGCTGAAGTTGGGGTTTAACTTAATGGCCTGCTGATGGGCCACCAGGGCCAAATCCAAATTGCCCAGGGTTTGGAAAATCGCGCCGCGCTTGTACTGGAGATCGGCATTACGGGGATCGAGGCGAACCGCTTCTTCAAAGGCAGCAAAGCCTTCACGGGGATTGCCCAAACCAAACTCCGCTGTCCCCAACTTGACGTAAATCTCGGCTTCGTAGGGGGCGATCGCCTGGGCCTGTTCCAAAATCTCGATCGCCTCCCCAAAGCGGTCTTGGCGCATCAACAAATCCGCCTTAGCCGTATAGGATTGCCAATTGCGGCGATCGAGGGTCAACAGTTGCTCATAAATTTGCAGCGACCCGGCCAAATCGCCTTGGCGCTCCAGCATCTTACCCAGCGCCAACAGGGCATCCTGATGCCGGGGGCTGAGGGACAGGGCTTGGCGGAAAGCCGTTACCGCCCCTTGAACATCCCCCGCATCCCCCAGGGCGCGACCGAGACCATAGGCAAAGTCCGCATTGCGGGGATCCAAGGCAATAGCTTGGCGGAAACTATTCGCCGCCGCCTGAAAACTGCCTAGCTGATATTGGGTATAGGCGATGGCGGAATAAATTTGGGCATTGTCGTTTTCAATCTGAACAGCCTGCTGGTAAAGGTTCAGGGCTTGGCCATACTGTCCCTGCTCAACCTGCTTCCGCGCATCATCCAGCAACGTATTAATATCCGGCGCTTGGGCAACGATCGTCAGATCCGGCCCCTCCAGCGCCCCTAGATCTAACCCCTCCCCAAAGCCAGCCGCACCAGCCCCGCCCGAAGCATCCAGCATCCGCCACACTTCTGCCGCCCCGATCGATCCCGCCCCGGCGATCGGCTCCACCGCAGCTAGACCCACACTAGGAGCCACCATCAACAGTAGGCCACCACCAACGGCACCACCAAGACTGCGCCTCAGCCACAGCGGCAGCGAAGCAAAAACCAAGGACATTTTGGACATGGCGAGGGAGTGAAAAAGGTCAAAGAGAATAAATTGACAAAAAATTGGGTAGGGGCAATCCCCCCGTGGTTGCCCTGGGTTTTGGCCCCGCGAAAATCCGGGTAGGGACAATCCCCCCGTGGTTGCCCTGGGTTTTGGCCCCACGAGAATTCGGGTAGGGGCAAACCCCCCGTGGTTGCCCTGGGTTTGTGGTTGCCTTTATTTCAGGTAGAGGCAAACCCCCCGTGGTTGCCCCGGTCTTGGTCCCAATCGGGAAGCCACCGGAGCACGATCCCTACCGCAACCGGAGAAGGTCGGCACAAGATCAACCCCTACCGCAACCGCCTCATTTCACCGGTCTGCCCAGCCCCAGGACGCGCCCGTTGCTGGCGATTCGCTAAGACGCAAGGGCAACTTCCAACATCTGCTGAAGTTCACCGCTTTGGTACAGCTCAATCAGAATGTCAGACCCCCCCACAAACTCCCCATTCACGTAAACCTGGGGAATCGTGGGCCAGTTGGAATATTCCTTAATCCCCTGACGGATATCCGGATCCGACAGCACATCACAGGTCTCAAAGGGCACAGCAAGGGTATTGAGGATTTGGACCACGTTATTAGAAAAGCCACACTGGGGCATCAGCTTACTGCCCTTCATGAAGACCATGATTTTGTTCTGTTGAACCAAGTTGTCTAAACGGGCTTTCAGTTCAGGATTCATAGGGTAGTCATCAAATGAGTAAAGGGACAAAGAAACAAAATAGAGCAATCCTCAAGGAATCAGGAGCGCACTGGCTCCCCTCTCCTGCCCTGGGAGAGAGGCTGGGGGCGAGAGACTGAGCCATAGCTATAGCGAGCTGACCCGCAACCCATGGCTCACCTCGCTAGTGGGCAGCCGCCTGCCATGCTTCCGGGGTATAGGTTTTGAGCGCAAAGGCATGAATCGCCTCTGAGGCCATTGCCCCCCTCACCGCGCCATAGACCATTTGGTGTTGCTTCACCAAGGATTGGCCCGCAAAAGCCGAAGAAATAACAGTGACCTGGTAATGATCACCGCCACCCGTCAAGTCCTGAACCTGGACTTGAGCATCGGGGAGTTGAGATTGGATCATTGTGGTCACCTGATCTGGTGTTACCATAGACTCTCCTTTATGCACTATCGAATTCTTTCGGGTGTTCTCTTATAGTTCTTACCATGTTTGCCCACCCGCCGATCGTCACCCGTTGCCCGCACGAGCCTAGCCCTAGCCCAGCGCCAACCCGACACCAACCCAGCACTAGCCTAGAGCCGTATCTAGACCCGATCGCTAACGGTTCCCCGTCACCCCTTGCCAACGGTAGGGCGTATCCACAAAGCCCAACTCTAAAAGCTGAGCATAGGCTTGCTGGCCCAGGTCCGAGGCGGGGTTCTGGCTCTGCAAAATTTGGATCAGCAGGGGCACCGCCAGTTCCGACTGATTTTGGACCCGGTGGACCAAGGCCAACTGATAGGCAGCTTCATCCCGTAAACTGGCCGCATCCACAGCCTGAAGCCGTGCAACTTCGGCAATATCGGTATAAATGCCCCGAAAGGCAGAATTGAGATCCTGGTAGAGGTTGCTGAGCTGGTTAAAGACCCGCCGCGCTTCCTTTAACTTGTCCGCCGTGGTGGCATAGTCACGCTGATTGAGGGAGGCTTCGGCTTCCTGCATCAGTCGCCGTCCTGTACCCAAGCTGAGGGGGCTGTTGGGTTGATTGAGGGGCCGATCGTCGGGCACCGGAACCGCCGCTGACGGTGCAGCCTCTGGGCTGGAGCCTCCTTCACCCAGGGCAGCAGCACTCCCTGGGGTCAACAAGGGCGAAGGCGAATCCATAAAGCCAATTTCAAAGAGGCGCTGGTGGGCCTGTTGTCCCAAGCTCGATGTGGGGTTTTGGCTGCGGATGACTTGAATCAGCAAGGGCAGCGCGAGGGCGTGTTCCTGTTTGGCCAAGTGGGCTAGGGCTAACTGATAGGCGGACTCATCCCGCAGTTGGGCGGCTTCGACTGCTTTCAGCCGTTGGCGATCGGCCACCCGTGCATCAATGCCCAAAAACAGGTCAAAAAGCTGCTGGTGAAAGTTACTGATTTGGTTGAAGGCAATACGGGCGTTTTTCAGATCCGTTTCTGCGGCGCTATAGTCGCCCCGATTCATGGCAAGGTTGGCCGACTGGAGTAACCGCTGTCCCCCCTCCAAACTCAGCAAGCTGCTGTCTTGGCTCAGGGGCCGCAAATCATCGGGTAGCTCATCCGGGTTAGCCTGGGCTAAGAGGCTCTCCTGAGCGAGGGCTTCCGCCAAGGGTGTTGCGTCTGGGGCAGATTCTGCACGAACTTGGAGCGGTGTCGCTAGGCCAAGGCCAGCAAAGAGGGAAACCAGGGTTGCAGTGCAAGCGCCAGGTAATTGGGAGGGGCGAACCAAGACCATAGTGTAAGGCAACCAGCGAGTCGGCATTGTTAAGTATCTTAATAAAGTTTATAGCAATCCAGGGCAAGCTGCTTCATGAACCTCTGGACCGCTGGACCTAAACCTGTGGACTTGAGGACGGGCGATCGTGACCCTGAGTGCCCAACCCCACTGTTCAACTCAACTACCTAACCCCACTGTTCAACCCAACTACTCAACCCCACTGCCCAACCCAACTACTCAACCCCACTGCCTAACCCCACTGCCCAACCCAAATCCCCCAAGGAGAATCGGGTTGTAGGATGAAGGGGAAGCCCAAAGGGAGCATCCCCCTTTGGCAGAATCTTGGGGTGCATCCCACTCTGGAAGAATCTTGGTAGGGGTCGTGCCCCCGTGCCGACCCTCTTTGGCCCAAATCAAAGTTTTTGGGCAGGGCAACCACGGGGGATTTGCCCCTACCCAGTCGGTTAAATCGCTAAAGTGGGATGCTCCCAACCCAAAAGCCCCCACCGATCCCCCTTCAGCTTGATTCTGTTCAAAATCATTACTTACTAGAACCCTTAGGTTATGAGCACAACCCTATCAACTCCACCCCAAACCGTTTCAGCCCCAGCAGCCCCCGGCCTGTTATCGCCGGAGTTCTGGCAGGAAACCTTAGCCCTGAACCGTCGCCTTTTTATCCAACTCCAACGTCGCCCCAGCACCTTGATTGCAGGGGTGATTCAACCCCTGATGTGGCTGGTTCTCTTTGGTGCCCTGTTTCAAAATGCGCCCCAGGGGCTGTTTGGCACGGATGTGACCTATGGCCAGTTTTTGGGAGCGGGGGTAATTGTGTTCACGGCTTTTAGCGGTGCCCTCAATGCGGGGCTGCCCGTGATGTTCGATCGCGAGTTTGGCTTTCTGAACCGGTTGCTAGTCGCTCCCTTAGCTTCTCGGTTTTCGATCGTCCTGGCCTCCGCCCTCTACATCATGGCCCTCAGCCTGGTCCAAACCCTCGCCATCATCGCCACTAGCGCCGTGCTGGGTGCAGGTCTGCCCAATTTAGCGGGCTTACTGTTGGTGACCCTGATGGTCATGGTTTTAGTGCTGGGCGTAACGGCCCTGAGTTTGGGCTTGGCCTTTAGCCTGCCGGGACACATTGAGCTAATTGCCGTCATTTTTGTCACCAACCTGCCCCTGCTCTTTGCCAGCACCGCCCTTGCGCCCCTTTCCTTTATGCCCCGGTGGCTCCAGTGGGTTGCCAGCCTGAACCCCCTCAGCTATGCGATCGAACCCGTGCGCTACCTCTACCTCCACAGTGATTGGAGCTGGACCAGTGTCGTAATGACCGCACCTTTTGGCGACGTGACCCTAGGGGGCGCTGTTGCTGTGCTACTGGGCTTTAGCGCCGTTTCGCTCCTCGTGATCCAACCCGCCCTCCGCCGGAGCCTCATCTAGAGCGGGTGCAGAAACTCCGGTAGATTAGGTAAGGAGACGCTTACCCCCTTTGCACCAGGGGAATCGCCTGTACTTTGCCTGGAATAAACGCTATGACGGCAGACAACGCCACAACTCTCTTCTTTGCCTTCGTGGCTGTGGGAACCATTGTGTGGGGGTTTATCCGTGCCCGTCCCTATGGAAAGCTAGGGATCCTCACCTGGCTCCAGTCCATCATCCTCCTGGCCCCCTGGTTGCTTTTCTTTGGCCTCTTTTCCCTGGGGATCTATGTCAACTTTGCCTTTATCCTGTTTCTCTTTCTGATTGCTGTCGGCATTTACATTTACCTGGGGCGACGGCTCCGGGAAATGGGGCAGGAGGAGATGATCCGCAACCGAGTGGCACGGCTGCTGGCGGAAGAAGAGGCCAGAACCCAGGCAGCGAAGAGCAAAAACGGCGACGCAGCGGACCAACCGGAGAGCCGCGCTGAGGAGGCGGGTTCCGAATCCCCCCGGCCAGAGGCTGGAGACCCTTGGGCGGGAGATGCCCGCAATTTGGGTCAACCCAATAACCGCACGTTGCCCCCCCTGCCCCTGTCCCCCTTCAAGCCCGTGCCGCCGGAAGACCTGCAACAGATGAAGGGGATTTTTGGGATTGATACCTTTTTTTCCACGGAAACGGTGCCCTACCAAGATGGGGTGATTTTTAAGGGCAATTTGCGGGGTGAACCCCAAGAGGCTTACCAACGGATGGCGCAGAAGTTGGAGCAGGTGCTGGGCGATCGCTACCGCCTCTATCTCGTGGCCGATACCAACGATCGCCCCACAGCCATTGTGCTCCCCAGCAACAACGCCCAACGGCCCCTGACTCGATCGCAGCAGTTGCTCGGCTTTGCCATCTTGCTGATCACCGTCTTTACGGCCCTGGAGCGGGGGGGACTCCAGTACGGTTTTGATATTCTTCAGGCTCCCGATCGCCTTCCCGAAGCGCTCCCCATTGGCTTAGGACTGCTCACCAGCTTGATCGGCCATGAACTGGGCCACTGGCTCATGGCCCGCCGCTACCAAATTCGCCTCGGCTTTCCCTTCTTTATCCCCTCCTGGCAGTTGGGATCCTTTGGGGCGATTACCCGCTTTGAGTCGGTGCTGCCCGATCGCACGGTGCTGTTTGATATTGCCGCTGCGGGTCCGGCAGTGGGAGGGGTCTTGGCCCTGCTCTGCTTGCTGGCGGGGATGGTTCTTCCTGCCGGGGATCTAGCCATTGCACTCCCCACGCCCTTTTTCCAAGGGTCGCTGCTAGTGGGCACGATCGCCCGCCTCATTCTGGGTACCCAACTCCAAGAAAATTTTGTCAACCTCCATCCCCTCTTTGTCGCCGGTTGGCTTGGTTTGGTGATTACCGCCCTGAATTTGGTGCCCCTCGGTCAGTTAGATGGGGGTCGCATTGTCCAGGCCATCTATGGCCGTAAGGTCGCTGGTCGGACGACGATCGTCGCCATTGTCTTCTTGATCGTCGCCTCGTTTTTTAACCCCATCTCCCTCTACTGGGCCATTCTGGCGGTTTTCCTCCAGCGCCAGCAGGAACGCCCCAACCTAGAGGAAATCACAGAACCCGATGACACCCGCGCCCTCTGGGGATTAGCGGCTCTCTTGGTGATGCTGCTGATTCTCTTGCCCTTTACCCCGGCCCTTGCTAGCCGCTTTGGCATTGGCGCACCGGGCGCAAGCCTCGTGTTCTAAGAGCGCCGCCCAGACCCAGGCATCAGTTTTACACCCCTTAGCGGTGAGCGTCCCGCTCGCCACGCGGGCAAGATGCCCGCACTAGAAAGAGGGTGGGAATTTCTAACCTGCTGTATTAGGACGATCGCGGATGGCGCAAACCCTCCAACTCTTCTGGGGATAATTCCCCCCGCATCAGCCGCGATCGGCCATCTGCCCCACCGGGCTGATAGGTAAACACCTGCACCGCCCCATTCAGCCCCCCATTCTCCCAAGGCTGCCCCGCACCGTCCAACAGCGTCCACTGGAGCCAGTTGGTCCCGTCCCGCAGCCCCTCCAGATAAATCGACTCCCAAGCCGGTAGGGTAAACGTTTCCCCATTAAGGACACAGCGGACCTCCCAGGTGCTCAGTGGGTCATCTTCTTGGGCCAAAATTCGTAAAGGCGCTTGGGTCAGATAAAAATCTAACAAAATCGGTTCTGCCCCATACTCGCCATCCGGGAGGTGAGGGGTCAGCAGGGGCCGATCGGCAGCAGGCACCCGCTGGGGAGTTGGGGCATAGAGGTGAAAGGTCACCTGGGCAAACGCCCCCCAATTTTGGTAGCTCTCCCCCCAGGGCCGCACCGCAAAGACGCGCAGGGTGTGGCTTCCCGGAGCCAGATCGGTCAGGGTCAGGGGCTGACTGAGGTCATAGATCGCCTGGGCCGATCGATCGTCCACCACCAAGGCCAAATGCGGCCCCAAGCCCAACTCCGGATCTTGAAACAGGTCATAGCCCTGCACCGACAACGCCACCTCCACCGTGGAGGTTTCTAGCACCCCATCCGGTTGGGGCTGAAGAATTTGAACCTGGGGCGTAAAGCGATCGTAGTAAGCCTGTAACTGCTGCACTTGAACCGGCGGCAAAACCTCCTGGAGACGAGTCCCCTGGGGATCAAGCCAGATCGCCTCCCCCTCTCCACGTTCTGCAATCTCACCCGTCACAGACTGAGAATCCCTAGCCGGTTCCCCCAAAACACGCGGCAACGATCGCCCTGTAAACGTTTCCCGCCCCAAGCGCAGCAACAAATCCCGAAACGTAACCCGATCGCGCCAAGTTTGCCCCTCTGTCCCCTGGGAATCCTGCATGTCCTGCTCCTGGGTTTCCGGTGCAGCTTCCAGGGCTTGCTGCGCAGCTTCCAGGGTTGGGGAGTCTTGGGGGTCTGTTGGGGCACTGGAGGGCAACAACGGTTCAGGAGATGGGGCTAGGGCATCATCGGAAGCTGAGGCTGCTGAAGGGGGTTGCAGGGCGGCAGGAGCGGGGTCAAGCCGAGGTTCAGAGGAGGGATCGAGGGGTTTATCAAGGGGTTCACCGAGGGGTTCAGCGAGGGGTTCAGCGTTGCCACGATCGAGCCAAGGCAGTCGGAGACGGAGCGGCTGTAAATCCGGTAGCTGTAAATCTGGTAGCCGCAAGTTGGAGAAGCGATCGAGGTTCAACCGATCGACACCCAGACGATCGGCCCACGTCAACGACTGGGGCGGAATCTTGAGGCTGTCCGTCAAGTCCAGTCCATCGGGAGACTCACCACCCTCCTGCCCTAAGTCCTCACCCTCCTCTGGTCCTGCGGTTTCGCTTGCTTCTGCCGCCGGAACTTCTAGCACCGTAACATCTGCGGCTTGGACTTCTGCGGCTTGGACTTCTGCGGCTTGGACTTCTGCGGCTTGGACTTCTGCCGCTTGAACGTCTGCCGCTTGGACTTCTGCGGCTGCGGCCTCGATCGCGATTTCTTCTGCCGCCTTGGCTTCTGCCGTCACGTCTGCCGCTTCGGTCTCGATCGCCGCTGCCTCTTCTGCCGCCGTCACGTCTGCTGCTTCGGTCCCGGTCTCGATCGCCTCTGCCGCCATAACATCTGCGGATTGGGACTCGATCGCGATCGCCGCTGCCTCTTCTGCCGCCCTAACTTCTGTTGCCCCAACCTCTGCCGCTGCGGCCTCGATGTCTTCTGCCGCCTTCGCTTGAGCTTCCGCCGCCGTAACTTCTGCCGCCGTAACTTCTGCCATTACCATCTCTGGTATTGCCAGATCGAACCAGATCGGACTCACCTCCCCCAACGATCGCCCCAGCGCCTCCAACCCCGGCGCAGTGACCAACGGCGATCGGCTCACCAATGCCGGACTCGCCCCAGAACCAGCAACCAGAACCGGCAGATCAATCGGCAAATCACCTGGCAAATCACCTGGCAAATCAACCGGATACAGCATCTGTAAGCCCAACACCTGCCAGCCCAACACCTGCCAGCCCATACTCAGCCCCACAGACCCCAGGTAACCTAGACCTTGCAGCACGATCGGCCCCAGCCCACCCCCCCGCCCCCCCAGCGCC
>JBMTWK010000037.1:0-12563 GCA_049452395.1 Prochlorothrix sp.
CATCCAAGCGCGAGAAATTGCGCAAGGACAGCACAATATTCCGAATTCGCTCCGTGCCCATTTTCATGGAGCTAAACATCTTGGTGCAGTCTTCTTTCAGGAACTCTAAATCGATATCTTCGATGTACTCCTGGATGGCAGGGACTGGGTTGGAATAGTGGGTCTCGTACAGTTCCACTAACTGCATCAGATCGCTCACATACTCCTGGGCATATTGCACATTCCCGGCAATAAAATTGACAGGATTATTAATTTCATGGGCAACTCCGGCGACCAGTTGCCCCAAGCTGGACATTTTCTCACTTTGGACCAGTTGGCTCTGGGTTTGTTGGAGGTTTTGGAGGGCTTCTTGGAGTTGTTGGGCTTGGGTTTGGGCGGCGAGGGCTGTGGCACGGGTTTGGGCGTAAAGGTCGGCCTGCTCCATGGCGATCGCCACATGGTCCGTTACCGACTGCAACACCTCAATTTCCGCCCCACCCCAGGAGCGTGCCCGCCGTTCATGGCAAATAATGGCCCCTAACTGCCCCGATCGGGTCTCCAAGGGCACCACCAGCAAAGACTGCACCCCCCAATCGTCCAGTACCTTGCGCAGCTCGGTTTCCAAGCTCTCATCCACCCGGCTATCCTCCACCACCCAGTTCTTGAGCTTGAGCATCGTATCCCGCAGGGCGGCGGTTTGGGCCATGGAGCATTCCCCTAGCAGGCTTTCCATTTCCTGGCGCTTGGACTCGTGGGTGATGGCTAGAATAATTTGAATTTCGTTGCTGCTGGGATCGGTATGGTTCCAGCACCAGAGAAAGTTACAGCGATCGATGTCGAGCATATCGCGGATGTCCTCCACGGTGACCCGCAAAATCGTGTCTAGATCCAAGGAGGTGCGGATATGGCTGGCAAGGCGCAGGAGGATCCCCTCGCGGCGGCTTTGGAGTTCCCGCTGGAGTTCGAGGCGATCGAGGGAGGCGGCAATTCCCGGCAGGGAGCGCTGGAGGCTGTCCAACAGATCGGGCGGGGGCACTTGGCGATAGAACAGCGCCACAACGCCGATCGCCGACTGACCGACCACCAGGGGATAGGCTCCAAAGGCTTGGACCCGATGCTCCACCAGCCACGATCGCACACTGCTCAGGCAAATATCTTGGTGAACATCGGTGGTGGTGTAGGGCTGTTGATTCAAGCTCACCAAGCCAACGATCGACACCCCCACCGGCACAGTATAGGGAAAGTCAGCCGAGGGGGGCAGGTGGCCCCAAGGGTGATGTAGGGTTAGGGTATTCGTCTGGGGGTTGAGCAACCAAACCCCCACCGCCACGGTCTCTAAGTAATGTTCTAGCACCTGACCACAACGCACCAACAGATCAGGCAGTGCGGCACTTTGAGCAATAGCTAACCCAATTTCTAGGTTTAAGTCAGACACGTTGCAGTGTGGTGCGAATGGAGTTGGATTTGGCCTGATATTATAACCGATGCCCCTTTCAGGGATTCGGACCCGTACCAAGTTGGGGCCACCCTGCCTAAAAACTGCTGGAACACCCTCCGGGTTATAACAAGTTTTCGGAACAATGCCTAGAAGCCTTGCCTACTCTATTTTCCCTGGGGCTAGGTCAGCTTCGGGAGAGTTCCCTAGAGCAGGGGCGGGGAGCATCCCACTTTAGCAATTTAACCGACCGGGTAGGGGCAACCCCCCCGTGGTTGCTGCTGCCAAAAAGCTTTGATCGGGGCCGAAGAGGGGAGCCACGGGGGCACGACCCCTACCAAGATTCTTCTAAAGTGGGATGAACCCCAGGGGCGATCGCCTGTGCAGCCTGTGGATGAGTAGAGGTCTGAGGATCGTTCCGGAACTTCTTCGCGATTCTACAGATTTATTCTACAGATTTTGCGACTCTTGACCGCTTTCAGGACTTAAAACTTCATATCACTTGAGTTTTAGTTGGGTTTCGGTTAATTTTTACAGCTTCAGGCTTTACTGGAGGCCACAAGGCACCTTACAGTGTTGCTAAATGGTTGCTAAGTTGTTGCTTGTTGCTAGGTTGTTGCTAGCCTAGGGCATATCTCACTGGGGAACCCCCCAGCGACCTCTCCCAACCCGTCCCTTTCTTAGACAAGTGCTTGGACGAGCCTCTGGCCCGTTGCTCCCGGCCAAAGTGAGAGGATTCTGGATGATGGTTCTTCGAGATGCCGTGGGGCTGGATCTGTAACTTTACCTGGCCGTTACGCCTATCTGTCCTGATTGTCGGCTGTACAGACCGATAGGGACTAGGGGTGTTTGGATTCCGTACAGTCCAAGCCACAACCCAGCCGAGCCGTAACCTAGAGCATCGCAATTCAGGCAAGACAATTTTGAAAGGTTTCACAGACCTCCTCAGCCTTGAGGCCACTGAACCTCTGGGCCATTTAACAGTTAGGGTTGGTGTAGTTCATACAGCTTTGCGTCTTACTGAAGGATGAAGACCCATGACAGAATCCTCGTCCGGTCAGCGTACTATCCTCGCTGTTGATGACAGCAAAATTATGCAGGAGATGATTCTCCGTGCGCTTCAGGCTGACTATGATGTTTTAGTAGCAGACAATGCAGTGGATGCTCTGGCGGCGATTTGTCACCGCAATGTTGATTTAATGCTCTTGGATGTATCCATGCCGGATATTGACGGGCTGGAGCTGTGTCGAACGGTGCGCAGTATGCCCCAGTTTAAGGATTTGCCGATTATTATGCTGACCTCGCGTAATAGCCCTTTTGATAAGGTTCAGGGACGGGTTGCAGGGGCGACGGAGTATTTGACTAAACCCTTTGAGCCGGAACAGTTGCGGCAGGCGATCGGCGCTGTCTTGGGTTAAACGTGCAACCCCCGATCTGGCCCAGTATGGCCTAAAATACGGCCCCAATATGGCCCCAGATGCTCTCGTGCAGCATGGCAGCAATTCTCACCCCCCTATCCAGTGCGGGCATCTTGCCCGCGAGGTGAGCGAGACGCTCACACTGCATTGATCTGGGTGTCAAACTTACGCCTGGGTCTACTCAGTCTGGCTGCCAAGGCTAACTGAATGTTGCGGGGAGGCTGTCTTGTGGCGGGACGTTCGAGCTAGGCACTGGTTCTGAGGCTTGCCCTGTAGGGTGTTTGGGCGATCGGTAATCCCCAGATTTTCCCCCTAGCTTTTGTACCAGGTGGACCTCGGTGATTTCCATGGCTTTGTCGATCGCCTTGGCCATGTCATAGAGCGTTAGGGCCGCGATCGTCACCGCTGTCAGTGCCTCCATTTCCACCCCCGTTTCTGCCTTAGTCTTCACCCGCGCCGTAATCTGATACCCCGGCAACGCAGCATCGGGCACCAGGTTGACCTCCACCAAGCTCAAAGGCAAGGGATGGCACAGGGGGACGAGATTGGCGGTTTGTTTGGCGGCCATAATGCCCGCAAGGCGGGCAGTCCCTAGCACATCCCCCTTGGGTGTATTGCCCGACTGAATGGCCGCTAAGGTTTCGGGCTGCATTCGCACCTGCCCCGTGGCGATCGCCTCCCGGACCGTAATCGCCTTCGCCGAGACATCCACCATTTGGGCTTCTCCCGCTGCATTGAGATGGCTCAGGGCGGAGTTGATGGCGGCAGGGGGCTGGGATCGATCGGGATGGGATGAAGAATTTTCTTGCATGGGGCAGTGGTTATGTGTATACTAGAAGACCGTTGAGCAAATCAAATCTTAGCTGCTCACGTAACCGACCAGGGCATGTAGCTCAGTGGATTAGAGCACTTGACTACGGATCAAGGGGTCGGGGGTTCGAATCCCTCCATGCCCGTTTTTATAACGCTACCCTAACCAGACTAGTAGTTCTTAACCGGCAATTGCCGAATTCCCAGAGACTCTGGGATGGCCGATTTGCAATCGGCTTTTCTTATTTTTAAGGTTAAGGGAGGCTTAGAGGATGGAGTCCATCCCAACTTTGGCAAATGAACCGATTGGGTAGGGGCAAACCCCCCGTGGTTGCCCTGGTTTTGCTCGAAGCGGGGAGCCACGGGGGCGCGACCCCTACCGGGATTCTTCGGAGGTCACCACACCTCAGCGCGAGTTTCCAAACATTCTCTTAGAGGAGAGAGCGCTTCGGTTGATCAACCTCTCCTTACTCAGCTTTGGGGCTGGGCAGAACATAGGTCAGGCCAGAGGCGATCGTCAGCACCAGCGCCAGGAAAAAAGCAGCTTGGGCCAAACGCGGCCCTGGTTCCGGCAGGGGAGCCAACAGCAGGGCAATCGCCACAATCTGGCTCACGGTTTTGAGCTTGCCCCAGAGGTTAGCCCCCGTCACGGTGCGTTGATTGACCCGCCAGCCCGCGATCGCCAGCTCCCGCGCCAAAATGACAAACACTCCCCAGGCTGGAATTAGT
The DNA here is from genome assembly GCA_049452395.1 of Prochlorothrix sp. Classification (GTDB taxonomy): domain Bacteria; phylum Cyanobacteriota; class Cyanobacteriia; order Prochlorotrichales; family Prochlorotrichaceae; genus Prochlorothrix. The sequence goes on from JBMTWK010000037.1 coordinate 4,372, forward strand.
CCCTGCTCCACCAAAATCAGCAGCGGAGCCATCACCAGCAGCTTATCCACCAGGGGATCCAAAAACTTCCCCAACTCAGTCACCTGATCCAGCTTGCGGGCCAGGTAGCCATCCAGCCAATCCGTCGCAGCAACGGCGACAAAAATCACGACGGCGATCCAGCGCTGGGGAGCCTCAAAGGGAATGAGGCTGAGGAAAATAAAGGGCACCCCCGCCAAGCGCAGGAGGGTGATCCAGGTGGGTAGATTGATGGCGGCCATGGTTGGGGGGAGTTAGGGGATTGGGGGGATGGGCGATCGGGCGGGGACTAGCCAGCAGGGGCGATCGGGCGCGTTGAGGAGTGATGGGCGATCGAGGGCGTTGGGTTAAAGTATCGATCGAGGTCACGACTACGGACCCGATCGCACGCTATAACGGGTCTGTACCAGAACCTTAAACCTATTACCCAAACACCATCACCATGAGCGAAAGTGCAAGCCTAACCCTTCCCACCGTCGTGGCTCCGGGGAACGTTGCCGCCACGGAACTGCGTCCCTGGGGATCCTTCACCATTCTTGAAGAAAGTCGGGGCTACAAAATCAAGCGCATCGAAGTCAAACCGGGCCACCGCCTCAGTTTGCAAATGCACCACCACCGCAGTGAGCATTGGATTGTGGTGTCTGGCACAGCCCGCGTGGTTTGTGGAGAGACGGAAATGCTGCTGTCCAGTAATCAGTCTACCTATGTGCCCCCCTGCACGGCCCACCGCTTGGAAAATCCAGGGGTTTTGCCACTGATTTTAATTGAAGTCCAGAACGGCGAATATTTGGGTGAAGATGATATCGTCCGGTTCCAAGACGACTACGCCCGCACAGATTCCAAATAGGGTGCTGTGGGGGGGAACGGGACAGGGTAGGATAAATAATGAAGAAAATCTTAATCTAGCCGCACGTTATCCAATCAAAGAGGAAGTCCCTTGACTGAGCAACCCTACGGTATCCCTCCCCACGGGGGACAGCTAATCAATCGGATCGCCACCGCTGCTGAACGCCAGGAGTTTCTGGACCAAGCCGATCGTCTGCCCCGCATCCAAATCGACGATCGGGCTGTATCCGACCTTGAAATGATCGCCATCGGTGGTTTTAGCCCCCTGAAGGGCTTTATGGGCCAAGAAGACTATGAACAGGTCGTCACCGACATGCGCCTCAGCAACGGCTTGCCCTGGTCTGTCCCTGTAACCCTATCGGTGTCCGAAGAGGTTGCAGATTCCCTCAAGGAAGGGAGTTGGGTGCGCTTAGACGATGCAACGGGCCGCTTCGTTGGCATTTTGGAACTGACCCAAAAGTACCACTACAACAAAGTCCACGAAGCAACAAACGTCTACAAAACTGACGAAGAAAAGCACCCCGGTGTCGCGGTGATTTACCAGCAGGGACCGGTCAATCTGGCGGGTCCGATTTGGCTGCTGCAACGGGATCCCCACCCCCTCTTCCCCAAGTATCAAATTGATCCCGCTGCCTCGCGGGCTGCATTCCAAGAGCGCGGCTGGAAAACCGTGGTGGGCTTCCAAACCCGGAACCCGATCCACCGTGCCCACGAATACATCCAAAAGTGCGCCCTAGAGACCGTTGACGGTCTGTTCCTCCATCCGCTGGTGGGGGCTACCAAGTCCGATGACATCCCGGCGGATGTGCGGATGCGGTGCTATGAAATCATGATGGACAAGTATTTTCCCCAGGATCGGGTGATTTTGGCCATTAATCCCTCGGCGATGCGCTATGCCGGTCCCCGTGAGGCGATTTTCCATGCCCTCATTCGCAAAAACTATGGCTGTACCCATTTCATTGTGGGGCGCGACCATGCGGGGGTGGGTGACTACTACGGCACCTACGATGCCCAGTATATTTTCGATGAGTTTAAGCCGGAAGAGTTGGGCATTACCCCAATGAAGTTCGAGCACGCCTTTTACTGCACTCGCACACAGTCGATGGCCACGACCAAGACCAGCCCCAGTGCGCCGGAAGAGCGGATTCACCTTTCGGGAACGAAGGTGCGGGCACTGCTGCGGGAAGGGAAGTTGCCGCCTCCAGAGTTCTCCCGTCCGGAGGTTGCTTCTGAGTTAATCAAGGCGATGCAACAGGGCTAGGTAGACAAGAGAATCCCCCCTGACCCCCCTTTAATACTTTTAATTAAGGGGGGAAATAAGCGGGTTACGCCTCATGATTCCCGTTCGGGAACAAGGGGCGGGGTACCCATGGGGGGATTGCCCCGGTTTGGCGCGAAGAGGGGAGCCACGGGGGCACGACCCCTACCGAGATTCTTCTAAAGTGGGATGCTCCCTTAGACAACGCCATAGATTAGGCAACGCCACAAATCAGGACGTTGCTCTCAGAGCTTATTGAAAAACTTGCGCCGAGTTGCTGTGACCCCTGAAGTGCTCCTCTGAAGTGCTCCTCCTGGGAGGGCCGATTTGCAATCGGCTGTTTTATTTTCCTGCTGTGCTAAGGACGGGATGCGTTGACGACAGGGGTTCTGATTGGAGCGGGGGCGTTGGGGCTTGCCGATCGAACCCGTCCAACCCCTACCCAAAATCCCTATCCAAAATCCCTATCCAAAACCCCCGTGTTCCCAACCTAGGGGTCTCCGTGGCTGCGGGGGGGATTGTAAATCAGGAAATGATAACAAAAGCCTTGGGGCTATCCTCCAGGCAAGGGGTTGAGTGTATCCCCCTGGTGCGGAGTCGTCCCCCAAGTGGGGGCTGGGGGGGTGTGGGGGCACCCTAGGGAAAGACTTGGGGAGGAGATGGGGATAACTGGGGGAAATCTGGGCAGAATTGGGGAAATTTGGCGATCGAGGGATCGCAAGGCTGCCCGTGGAACTGATCTTTTGGGCAACTGGTTTTAATGGATAAAAGTGGGGTGGGTTCGGGTGATGGCACCCAACACCCGCTAGGATTGGGTTTAAGGTTATTGCTCTAAATTTGATCTGAATTTTGATCTGGTTTGATCTGGATAGGCTCAATCTGGAGGGGGGCGATCGTGGGGGGCAAGCTCTCAACGGGGCAAGACCCTGGGGAACGATCCTCAAGGCGATCGCCAGAACCCCAGGATGACCAAACTGCAAGGGCAAGACTGCAAGGGCAAAACTGGGAGGGCGGTATGCCAATTGGCTTTGATCGGAAACGTCGGGACTTCCTGAAATCGGTGGGATTGGCTGCGGTGGGTTTGGGGCTGTGGGACAGTGGTGTCTTTCCCCAGGCTCAGCGGTATGCCCAAGCGCTGGCCCAACCCTCACGGCGCAAGCTGGCTCTTTTGGTGGGGATCGATCGCTATGGCAGCGCGGCGGTGGACTGTCCGGCTTTGCGGGGCTGCGGTACGGATGTGGACCTTCATCGGCAGTTACTGATTCACCGCTTTGGCTTTCAGCCCCAGGATATTGTCACCCTCACCAACGAGGCGGCAACCCGCAGCGCGATCGAAACGGCCTTTCTGCAACACCTGGTTCAACAGGCCCAACCCGGTGATTTGGTGCTGTTCCACTTCAGCGGCTATGGCAGTGAAGTGTATCTCCCGCCGCCCCTGACGGGCGATATTCCCCGCAAATATGCAGCCCGATCGAGCTTAGTCGCTGCGGATAGCCGTCTGCCCAAGGCGGGGGAACCGGTGCAGGATTTGCCCCTGAATACCCTGGGCTTGCTGACCCGTGCTTTGGCGACCGATCGGGTCATTGTGGTTTTAGATTCAGGCCATCCTTCCCATACGGCCACTCCCCTGGGGGTTCGCTGGCGTTCTCGTAGCCAAAGCGCAACGGGGCCGTGGGATCCATCGATTCTCCAGTTCCAAGAATCGCTCCAAAAGTTGCCGCTCCAAACCACGGTGCCCGGTCTGTGGTTCCGGGGGGCGGTGGATGCCACGCCTGCGATCGAGGTGGATGGGGATGGGATTAGTGTGGGGGTTTTTACCGCAAGCCTGACCCAGGTGCTGTGGCAGAGTCGATCGAGTTCTTCCCTGGGCCATGACTGGCAGCGGGTGGTGGTGCAGGTGCGGGCGGGGGCGGGGCTGTCCCAGCGGCCTAACCTCAAGAGTAGCCTTGCCTTGCAGTCGAGCCTGAGTGCGTGGGGCTGGACCCCAACCCTGCCGGAGGGGGTAGAGGGGGTGATTACGGCGGTGAACCCCACGACGGGGGAAGTGCGCCTGTGGCTGGGGGGAGTGGTGCCCAGTTTGTTGAAGCTGGTGGGGGCGCGGAGCCAGTTTACGGTGCTGGAGCCGGATCCAGAGGAAAAGGCCACGATCGACCGCTCCCCCGCCCTGGGGGTCAAGGTGCAGTGGCGCGATCGCTGGGAGGCAGTGGCCTATCTGACCCAAGGCTATCCTGAAGCGCTGCCTCGGTTAGCGGTGGGCCAAGGCATCCAAGAGCAAATTCGTTGGATTCCCCGCCAGCCCCTCTTGACGGTGGGCCTAGAACCCCAGCTCGATCGCATTGAGCGGATTGATGCCACCAGTGCCTTTGCGGCGATCGGCCAGGTGGAGGGAGTCCCCATGGGCGATCGATCGGTGGACTATATCTTTGGTCGCCTTGCCGCCCTCCAGAGCCAAACCCTCAACACCAACCCCGACGGCAGTTTGTCGGTGTCGAACCACCGCTATGGCCTCTGTCCCCCCGGTCAGGCGATCCTACCCGGCAGCATTAGCAGCAGCGATGAGGCTGTGAAAACCGCTGTGCAGCGCCTAGAGTCGCGATTCCGTGCCCTGCGGGCGCTGAAGCTGTTGCGATCGTTGGTTAATAGCGATACAACCCACCTCCCCCTCAAGCTGGAGCTAAAGGATGCGACCCTGGATGTGCCCCTGGTGCGCTACGGGGCCGATCGGGCCAAAACCCTGAACCCCTGGCTGTCCTGGCGCAACGCTGCCCCCTCCCTCCAGTGCCAGCTTGCCCCCACCCACTCCCTGCGCTACCAGCCCCAAAACCTCGGCGATCGGCCCCTCTATGCCCTCTTGATCGTGGCCAAGTCCGATGGCTCCTTTGCCCTGGGCTATCCCCCCAGCCTCAACACCATCGCCCAGGAAGCCGCCAAACCCTGGATTTTGCCCCCCTTTAATGCCATCACCTCCGCCGCTAGCCCCGTCAGCTTAGATTGGGTCTTCAATAGCCTCACCTCCGAGGTGGAACTGTTCTGTGTCGTCAGTACGGCTCCCTTTGAGAGCACCCTTCAGGCCTTTGTCCCAACCTGGGACGATCTGCTCAAGCCGCTGCGCAGCGTCGGGAACTTCTGGGATGTTTTCCAAGCGCTGATTACCGATTTACAGCGGGCCAGCCAAAGCGTAGCGCCCGCAGCGGACTCCCCCGATGTTGTGCCCTTGGCGGTGTCCCAGTGGGCCGTGGTTCGGCTGTTGGGCCAGGGATAAACGCCATCCCCCCCGTTTCCACGCAGATTAGCCCCTGCCACAAATTTCCTTTTCTGAGATTTACGTTAATATTAATTAACATGACTGCAATCATAGACATTCTATAGCGGCTGATTGCGGTTCACGGTGAGGCTTGGCCTTTGCCGCTGAACCGAAGCGGCGTGGGAGGCAAACGCCCCTCACCGCCGCCGTAGCTACCCTACATCTATTACAGATCACGATAAGGGAGGAGAGACTCCAGTGAAGAAACGTTTGAGAAATGCGGGGCTATACGTCCTGTTGGGCCTGGTGGTTTTGCTGTTGGGGCTGAGTGTTTTTGACTCTAACCAGCCTACCCAGGAGGTTTGGCGTTACAGCCGCTTCATTGAGGAAGTGGAAAGTAACCAAGTGGCGAAGGTCGAGATTAGCCCCGATCGCACGGCGGCCCAGGTCACGATCAACGATGCCCAAAAGGTTTATGTCAACCTGCCCGATGATCCGGAACTGCTGGAGATTCTGACCCGCCACAACGTCGATATTTCCGTCCGTCCCCAGGGCGACGATAGCCTCTGGCTCCGTGCCCTCAGCAGCTTCCTGGTGCCTTTCCTCCTGTTGATTGGTCTGTTCTTCCTGCTGCGCCGTGCCCAGAATGGCCCCGGTAACCAGGCGATGAACTTCGGGAAGTCCAAGGCGCGGGTCCAAATGGAACCCCAAACCCAGGTCACCTTTGGCGATGTGGCAGGCATTGAGCAGGCCAAGCTGGAACTGACCGAGGTGGTGGACTTCCTCAAGAACGCCGATCGCTTCACCGCTGTCGGTGCCAAAATTCCCAAGGGTGTGCTGCTGGTTGGCCCTCCTGGAACCGGTAAAACCCTCCTCGCCCGTGCTGTAGCTGGGGAAGCAGGGGTGCCCTTCTTCTCGATCTCCGGTTCGGAATTTGTGGAAATGTTCGTGGGGGTGGGTGCGTCCCGCGTCCGCGACCTCTTTGAGCAAGCCAAAGCCAACGCCCCCTGTATTGTCTTCATCGATGAAATTGACGCGGTGGGTCGTCAGCGCGGTGCCGGTCTCGGCGGCGGCAACGATGAGCGGGAGCAAACCCTCAACCAGTTGCTGACGGAAATGGACGGCTTTGAGGGCAATACCGGCATCATTATTGTGGCGGCGACGAACCGTCCCGATGTGCTGGATGCGGCCCTGATGCGTCCCGGTCGTTTCGATCGCCAAGTGGTGGTCGATCGTCCTGACTACTCCGGTCGTCTGGAAATCCTTAAGGTTCACGCTCGCGGCAAGACCCTTTCTAAGGATGTGGATCTGGAGAAAATTGCCCGCCGGACTCCCGGCTTTACCGGGGCTGACCTGTCTAACCTGCTCAACGAAGCGGCGATTCTGGCGGCACGGTATAACCTCACGGAAATTTCCATGGATGAGGTTAATGACGCGATCGATCGTGTCCTCGCCGGTCCTGAGAAGAAAGATCGGGTCATGAGCGAGAAGCGCAAGCAATTGGTGGCCTACCACGAAGCGGGTCATGCTCTGGTGGGTGCCCTGATGCCGGACTACGACCCGGTGCAGAAAATCAGCATTATTCCCCGTGGCCGCGCGGGCGGTCTGACCTGGTTCACCCCCAGCGAAGATCGGATGGAGTCGGGCCTTTACTCCCGCTCTTACCTGCACAACCAAATGGCGGTTGCCCTGGGGGGCCGCATTGCTGAAGAGATTATCTTTGGTGAGGAAGAGGTGACGACGGGGGCTTCCAATGACCTCCAGCAGGTGGCCCGTGTTGCCCGCCAGATGATTACCCGCTTTGGCATGAGCGATCGCCTCGGTCCGGTGGCCCTGGGTCGCCAGCAGGGGAATGTTTTCCTGGGTCGCGATATTGCGGCGGAGCGGGACTTCTCGGAGCAAACGGCGGCGACGATCGATGAGGAAGTTCGCCTGTTGGTGGATGATGCCTACCGTCGCGCTAAGCAGGTGCTGGTGGAGAACCGGGGTGTGCTGGACCAACTGGCTAAGATGCTGGTGGAAAAGGAAACCGTGGACTCGGAAGAGTTGCAGGAGTTGCTCAATAATAATGAAGTGAAAATGGCAGCGATCGCCTAAACTACACTCGATTTAACTTCATCAACCCAATGAGGGTGGGCACTAGCCCACTCTTTTTTTATGGGTGCATCTCGCTTTTGCAAAAGGACAGCCGGTCCGGCTATCTCACAGTAGAGAATTTTATGGGGAGCATCCCACTTTAGCGATTTAACCGACCGGGTAGGGGCAAACCCCCCGTGGTTGCCCTGGCTTTGGGCCGAAGAGGGTCGGCACGGGGGCACGACCCCTACCCAGATTCTTCCAAAGTGGGATGCACCCTGGGGTCTATCCCACTGTGACGAGATTGTAGGATGCGTGAATGAGCGGTCTTATGGCAAAAGTGAGATGGACCCTTTACAGTAATTGCATCAGCAATGCTTTACGGCTCACCCCCATTGCTCACCCCCATTAATGATGACCCTCACCACTAGCCCGCCCCAAACCCCTACTGCTGAAGATTCTCTGGCTCTAGATGTAGATTTTTTAGAGTTAAGAGACAAGAACTTATAATAGTACCCATTACTGGGCATCCTCTTGGACAATGCCTTCCATACTGTCCCAAGCCTCCGCTGTGGTTTTCCACCAGCCTTTGTCCACCAAAAATTGAGCTAATTTCTCACAGTCACGATCGGCGTTGAGACTCAGATCCGGGGGCAATTCAGTTTTACACAGGTATGCTTCCTGTAATTGCTCTGCCTTTAGAGCTGATTTATAAAGCAGACCTTAAGCTACTAGCCGTTTGACCAGCAA
>JBMTWK010000038.1:0-12559 GCA_049452395.1 Prochlorothrix sp.
TGCAAAACCCCTGCTATGACTGCGTTTCAGCGACTTCGTAAATCAGCTCTCAGAGATCGGTTGGGATTGCGACGCAGTGCGAACCCTGACTTTTTTGGGGAATGGATGACTGCACTCCGGGAACCGGGGCCAGACCTAGAGCGGTTACAGGGTGTGGTGGACCTCCTGCACCAGCGCCATGCCTATTACTATCAGGCGGGGTTATTGAGCGAAGGTACAGTGGTGCTGTCGATCGTGGCTCCTTTCCCGGCAGAATCGCCTAGAGGCAGTGATGCAGATTCTTTTAGCCTTAAAACAAGGGTTATCCAGGGAGGGGCGATCGTCATGACCTTGGCTAAATCTAAGTTAGGCTATGCTTAGCCTGTGCTCTGTGCGCTTTGTTGTCATTGCCCGATCGATCGTGTTCCAACCCTTTCCACTCCGGCCCCCCCTCGCTCAATCTCCCGATCAGTTCCCTGCCCCGTCTCCTGAGCAAGCTTTATCCCCTGGGCCAGATCAATCCCTCCAACCCTTTCCCCCCAGCCTCGACCTCCAAGCTACCCTTAAACAGTTCTTTGGCTACGACAGCTTCCGTCCTGGCCAGCGGGAGGTGATGGAAGCTCTGCTGCATAATCGGGATGTTTTGGTGATTATGCCGACAGGGGGCGGAAAATCCCTTTGTTTTCAGCTACCGGCCCTTGTTAAGCCAGGGGTGATGATCGTGGTGTCGCCGCTGATTGCGTTAATGCAGGATCAGGTGGAAAGTTTGTGCAATAGCGGGATTAAGGCCACGTTTTTGAATAGCAGTATTTCGGGGATGGAAGCCCGATCGCGGCAAAATGAGATTTTAGAAGGTCGAGTCAAGCTCCTGTATTTAGCCCCAGAGCGGTTGATGACTGAGGGTTTTCTGCGATTTCTGGGAGAAATTGAGCAGGGTATTGGGATTTCGGCGGTAGCGATCGACGAGGCCCACTGTGTTTCGGAGTGGGGGCACGATTTCCGGCCAGAGTATCGCCAGTTGGGGCAGTTGCGGCAGTTTCTGAGTCGGGTTCCCTTTATGGGCCTTACGGCAACGGCAACGGAGCGGGTGCGGGGGGATATTATTAGCCAACTGCGGTTACAGGATCCTTTGGTCCATGTGGCGAGCTTTAATCGACCTAATTTGTATTATGAGGTGATTCCCAAGGATCAAAAGACCTATGATGCTGTTTTGCGGCAAATTCGGCGAAATCCCCAGGATTCCGGGATTGTTTACTGTATGAGCCGGAAGCAGGTGGATCAACTGACGATGAAGCTACAACTGGATGGGGTCAGTGCTCTGTCGTACCATGCGGGGATGAGCGATGAGGCGCGGGCGACCAATCAGCGGCGGTTTATTCGGGATGATGTACAGGTGATGGTGGCGACGATCGCCTTTGGGATGGGCATTAATAAGCCTGATGTCCGGTTTGTCATTCATTATGACTTGCCCCGTAATATCGAAAGCTACTACCAGGAGGCGGGACGGGCCGGACGGGATGGAGAATTGGCGCGATGTATGCTGTTTTACGGCATTGGCGACAAAAAGAAGGTGGAATGGATTATTGACCAAAAGGTTGACCCCCAAACGGGCGAACCGTTGGAAGAACAGCAGCGCATTGCCCGCCAGCAACTGCAACAGGTCGTAGACTATGCTGATTCTGCCCTTTGCCGCCGGACAGTTCAGCTTGCTTATTTTGGCGAGCCATTTGGGGGGGACTGTGGCCAGTGCGATAACTGCTGTTATCCTAAGCCCCAGGAAGATTGGACGATCGAGGCGCAAAAATTTCTCTCCTGTGTTGCCCGCTGTCAGGAGCGCTTTGGTATGAGCCACATTATTGATGTGTTGCGGGGGTCGCGGAAGGCACGGGTGAAGCAACTGCGCCATGACCAACTGTCTACCTATGGCATCGGGCAGGACCGAACGGTAGACCAATGGCGACTTTTAGCGCGAACGCTGCTGCAATCCGGGTTAATGGCAGAGTCCCAGGATGGTTTTCCGGTGCTGAAGCTCACGGAAGGCAGTTGGGAGGTGATGCGCAAACAACGATCGGTCTTTGTTGCCATTCCCCAAACGCCCCAGGATCTGCAACCCCAGGCCAGTCGGCTGGAGGCGGAACAGTTGTTCGATCGCCTGCGAATTCTGCGCAAACGCCTTGCGGACGAGCAAAATTTGGCTCCCTACATGGTGTTTACGGATTCCAGCCTGCGGCAGATAGCCCAGCGGCGACCCCAAACTTTGGACCAGTTTGCCCAGATTTCCGGGGTGGGGCGGCGTAAATTGGACCAATATGGTGCAATTTTTACCCAGGAGGTCCGGCAGTATTGCCAAGAAATGGGGTTGCCCGTGGTGGCGGAAGAGGGGACGGGTCGTGCTGCACTTCCGGCTGAGACTCCTGCTGGTGCTGCGCCTGAGTCCCAGTCTGGCCGATCGCGGCTCCCTGCGACTGTTTATGCAACCTATGCGCTGTATCGAGACGGAGAAGACCCCCTCAGCATTGCCCAGCAGCGAGAGCTAAAAATAACGACGGTTTTTGACCATTTGGCGGCGCTGTTGGAGGTGGGAGAGGCGGTGCGGCTGGAGGCGTTTGTGACGGAGGAGGCTAAGGCTGAGATTCAGCGGGCGATCGAAGTGGTTGGAGATTTTCGGTTAGGGGAAATTCGGACGTATTTGAATGAGAAGCACAGCTATGAGGCGATTAAGCTAGTTCGGGCTTGGTGGCGCTATCAGCAGACGAAGGAGTGATGTGTGAGGGGTGAACTCATGATTTTGAGTGAATCTTTCTAGGTTGCTGGAGATGGCTCGATCGGTTGAATTTTCTGGGCGATCGCCTTCAAAATAGCCAAAACTTGCTCAAAGGGAATTGAACTTTCGGGGGATTGAGGTGGGAAAATAGACCTGTTGTTGGTTTGTGTATCGTGCCGCTGCCCATGGTTGCCCCCCTCGATCGCGCTTCAAGCCTTGCTCCCCTGTCCCAACCGCCTCGATCGGACCGGGCACGATCGGATCAATGGAACTGGCCCTACTGGCCGATCGTACCCCTCTACCCCTACGGTCAGCGGCGGACCCTCTGCCGGGAAGTGGTGCCGGAGACCCTTTGGGTTTTAGAGCAGATTCAGGGCATTTTCTATGTGACGGTGCCGATTCGGATGACGGTGATTCGGCTGGAGGCGGGGGGGCTGTTGGTCTATGCGCCTGTGGCTCCAACGCCGGAGTGTGTGGCCCTGATGCGGAAGCTGGAAAGCCGTTATGGGGCCGTAAAGGCGATTATCTTGCCTACGGTTTCAGGCATTGAGCATAAGGTCTTTATTGGACCTTTTGCCCGCCGTTTTCCCCAAGCTACGGTCTATACTGCCGGGAGTCAGTGGAGCTTCCCGTTGGACTTACCTACCAGTTGGTTGGGGTTCCCCCTGGGGCGAACCCAGGTTTTACCGGAAAATCCGGCTGATTTCCCCTTCATTAAAGAATTTGACTACGCCAGTCTTGGCCCCTTGAGCTTAGGCATTGGCCCCTTTGAAGAAGTGGCGTTTTTGCACCGATCGACGGGCACGCTGCTCTTAACCGACTCTATTATTAGTATCCCCCTGGATCCGCCAGAGGTGGTGCAGATCGATCCCTTTCCGTTGCTGTTCCATGCGCGGGATACGGTGTTTGATCAAGTCCAGGATAGCCCCGAAGCCCGTCGCAAGGGTTGGCAGCGAATTTGCCTGTTTGGCCTCTATTTCCGGCCCAGTTGCCTCAAAGTGACCGGTTGGGGGCAAAGTTTCCGGGAAGCTGCACGGGGGCGCGATCGATCGCGGCAGAACTACTTTGGTTTGTTTCCGGTGCAGTGGCAGCCCAACTGGGTTGAGTCCTTTGCGGCCTTGCGGGGGGAGGGGCGGCTGTTGGCAGCTCCCATTTTGCAGACGTTGATCCTCAGTCGGGATCCGCTGACGGTGTTGGACTGGGCCGATCGGGTCTCCCGGTGGCGCTTCCAGCGCATTATTCCCTGCCACTTTGACGCACCCTTGGCCGCTACACCGCGCCAGTTTCGGGCCGCTTTTACCTTTCTGGAGCAGGAAACAACCCTGCTGCGGGGGGGGTGGGCAGGTTGGCGGCGCAAGCCGCTACCGGAGGCGGATCTGCAAGTTCTGCGGCAGTTTAGCAAGTTTTTGGATGAATCGGGGATTGCCCCTCCGGCCCAGACCCAGGCTGTGCAGTAAGTTCTGAAAGTGGCCTTAAATGTCCTTAAGGGTTCTGAGCACAGCGTCCTCAGCATCGTGTTTTCAGCAGGGTGATGGGGTTATGATCGTCTGGGCAACCTGTGCTGGGCGACCTGTGCTGGACGGCCTGTTCTGGGCAACCTGTTGTTATGACGGTGTAGCCGATGATGCACCTGTTAAACCTGATAGATGATGCACCCGTTGAAGGAGCGAAGAGCCATGTCAACCCCAGAGAACGCGGTTTCAGAGAATGCGGTCGTGGACTACCAAACAGCCTTACTGTATTGGGGAAAATTACAGCAGGCTGTGCAAACGGCCTTCGATCGGGTGCAGACTGCGTTTACCCACGAGATGCTGGAAGAGCTGGAAAATCTCCAGTTGGATGCGCTGGATGAGGCGGGGCTGTTGCAGTGGGAGGTGTTGGAGTCGGGCGATCGGGTGCTGACGGTGAAGTTACTGCAACCGGGCCAAACCTGGATTGAGGGACAATTGCGGCTTGCGATTCATCTTTCGTTTCAGGCGACTGAACCCGTGGATCTGCCGGAGTCGGACGCGCTGGGCGAGGGGTTACCGGATGCAGCCATGCCGGATGCGATCGGGCCGGATGCGATCGTGCTGGATGCAGAGGTACCTGACGCGATCGGGCCGGATGATTTGATGCCGGATGCAGAGGTGCCGGATGTAGCGATGCCGGATGCGATCGTGCTGGATGCAGAGGTGCCGGATGCAGAGGTACCGGATACAACTATGCCGGATGCGATCGGGACTGCCATAACGGTGCTGGATCAAGCAGCAGTCGAGCGGGGGGCGCAGGCAGCGGCGGCAGGGGACAGAATAGGCCCTGGTGCTGCGGCAGTGCAGCTTGTGGGGATAGCCGAGGATAGGCTGGAACAGGGGGATGGGGATGCAGCTTTGAACGGTTTGGGCGGGACTCCTGGGGAGATGGAACCCCCAACGGCGGCTGTAGCGCTGGAGGCTGTTGAACTGTCCCCAGGGGCCGAGCCAAGGCGTGCAGAAGTTGTGGCAGGGGCAACCCTGGCCAAACCTGATCCCAAAACCGGGCCACGGGGGGCTGTTCCCGATGACTCCCCTGCCTCCGATGATCCTGACCTAGAACCCCAGCGCATTTCTTTTTTAGACAATGGAGTTTTAGACAACGGAGTTTTAGACAACGGAGCCGTGGACGCGGAAGAACCGAGCATTACGGTGACCCAGGTGATGGAGTTGGTGGTTCAGCAACGGGAGCGCAACCGATCGGCTTTTCCCCAGCCCAACCAGGGGTCTAAGTCTGTGGAAACAAGTCTTATAAAACTCCAGCAGGAGTATCGAGCACGCACCCGCCTACCTAATCCGCATGTTTCAGATGCTTAGGTCATGAATTCACAACTTTGCTATGTAGGATACAGCAGAAAAGATCCCGTAATGTTATGAACTCCGGCCAAATCAGAGGTGAAGTGGGACCGAGGGGTGTCACAATAGGAAGCATAATAGGAGTCTGGAAGCGCTCTTGTACCGTTCTGAGTTGCAAGGGAGCAGGTCTTCTTTGCGCCATAAACTATCAATAATCTGTCAATTTAGGCTGTGGGGGTGGGGTCTCGGCACCACCTGACTAATCTGACAGATCCTCAGTTCTCAAATCCCAGTTTAGGAGTTTGATCCATGACTATGCTCTGGAGTCTCGAAGCTGCCCTCGCTGAGGGTCGCGCCCTCAAAATTATTAGTGGCCTCACCAACTTTGATGCCGATCGCGTTGCGATGGTGGTCCAAGCCGCCGATCGGGGCGGGGCAACCTTTGTGGACATCGCGGCTGATCCGGCCCTTGTCCGTCTGGCTCGCCAACTGACCCGTTTACCCATTTGTGTGTCTGCCGTCGAGCCGGAGCAATTTTTACCGGCAGTTGCCGCAGGGGCCGACCTGATTGAAATTGGCAACTTTGATGCGTTTTATGCCCAGGGTCGCCGTTTTGAGGCTCCTGAAGTGCTAGAGCTAACCCGGCGGACGCGGGCGTTACTCCCCGAAATTACCCTTTCGGTCACGGTTCCCCACATTTTGAGCCTGACGGAGCAAGCTACCCTGGCGGAAGACCTCGTGGCTGCTGGAGCAGATATTATTCAAACCGAAGGCGGAACCAGTAGCCAACCGACCCATTCGGGGACGTTAGGGCTAATTGAAAAGGCTGCGCCCACCCTGGCGGCGGCGGCTGAAATTTCGCGGGCAGTGGAAGTGCCGGTGCTGTGTGCGTCAGGTCTGTCGAGTGTGACGGCTCCGATGGCGATCGCGGCTGGGGCTTCTGGTGTTGGTGTGGGTTCTGCGGTGAACCGCCTCAGCAGTGTGGTGGAAATGCTGGCGGTTGTCCAAAGCTTAGTGGAGTCGCTGCAACTGGTGGCCTACCCCAGTCAATGCTCCTAGTTCCTAGTTCCTAGGGCACAGGTCTAGGTTTGCGCCGAATTTGCGCCGAATTTGCGCTGATTTTGCCTTAAATTGGCCTTAGGTTGGCCTTAAGTTGGCCCTAGCTTTGCTTAAAGGGAGATTGGGAGCGGGAAATAGACTCATAACGCTCCCATTCTGACAACTGCGGGTTAAAAGCAGCTTCAGTGAGCTAAATCCGTTGATTTTCTAAACTTAAGCGATTGCTCAGAGACGTAAGCTTTAGCGTCTCTTTTTTATTGGCATTTTTGGGTTTTGCCCTGGGATTGGGGGCTGGGTCTGGGGGGATGAGGACGGGGGGGTTAGTCTTGGTTGAGTTGGTTGAGGGCGAGGGTGAGGTCGGCGGTGAGGTTTTGGGTGGCTTGTTTGGAGGGGGTGCGATCGTAGGCTTGGGTATTGAGGGGCTTGCCAATTTTGATGGTTACTTCACAGCCGCGCTTCACCTGGGGATCGCTGTAGTGGATGGCGATCGGCACCAAGCTGACATTCATATTTTCGGCTTGGGCGGCCTGGAGGGCCATGTGGGCGGGACCGGGCTTGAGGGGATGCACGGTGCCGTCGCGGAAGATATCCCCTTCAGGAAAAACCACCATCATCAGTTGTCGCCGCAGCAGTTCTACGCCCCGACGAATGCTCGATCGGCCCGGTTTTTGGGTATTGACGGGGAACCCTCCTAGGCGCTTGACCCACCACCCTTGGAAGCCTTCCATTTCGTTGGCGGATACCATGAAGTACAGATCGCGCCCGGTGACCCAGCGGCCTGTTGCATAGGGCACAATGACGGCATCCCAGCGGGAGCGGTGGGTGGGGGTGAGGAGGACTGCGCCTTGGCGAGGGAGGTTTTCTTGGCCGGTAATTTGGATTTTGGAGAACTGGAACGGCAGGACGAAGCGGGGCACAACCTGGTAGGCCAAGCTGGAAACCCACGGGCAGACGCGGGTGCGGGTTTTGGGAGTGGGGGTTGCGGGAAAGGCGGCGAGGGAGGGGGGGCTGACGAGGGAGGGCAGTGAGAAGGTCATGGGAAATGCGGCTTCAAAATGACACAGGAACGATAACCCCAAAGTTGCGGTGCTGACCCCGTGGAGGTTACTGTCTCTAGGCTAGGGGCTTGGGGGTTTGCCTGTGCTGCGATCGTTGACAGTTCCCGAATTGGCCGGGATTGCCGAGGGATTGGCTGGGGATTAGCTGGGATCGATCGGCATTCTACCCCAAGCCCCGAAAATCTGTGGGATCCATCTTACTGTAGCTCTCACCCCCAGCCCCTCTCCCAGGGCGGGCGAGGGGAGCAAAATGGCTCTACACCCTGGTGAAATTCGGGAGCATCCCCCTTTTAGGATTGCGATGGGACTAAGATTAGGGGTATTTGAGGTGTCTTTGAGGCGTATTTGGGGGGGTTGATGTTTTATTTGGGCTGTGCGGTGTGGGCCTACCGGCCTTGGGTCGGTGAGTTTTATCCGCCCCAGAGTCAGAGTCGGGATTTTTTGAGTTTGTATCGCGATCGGCTTACGGCTGTGGAAGGCAACACAACGTTTTACTCAGTTCCCGATCCGATAACAGTACAGCGCTGGGTTGAGCAAACTCCAGCAAGCTTTCAATTTTGCCTGAAACTGCCCCAAACCTGCACCCACCAAGGCGCTTTAATGCTCCAGTTGCCCCAGACTTTGGCCTTTGTCGATCGTATGGCTCCTCTGGGGTCTCGCCTTGGCCCCCTGTTTGCCCAACTGCCCCCCAGCTATGGACCGGAGAGAATTAAGGATTTGCGGGAGTTTATAGCGGCTTTTCCCCACGATCGAGGGACTTTAGCGGTAGAAGTACGGCATTTGGGCTGGTTTACGGAACAGGGGCGCAGCTTATTGCAGGAGTGCCTACAGCCCTGGGGTGTGGGGCAGGTGGTGTTGGATACGCGACCGCTGTATGAGTCTGGCTTACCGGGTGATCCCCAGGCCCAATCTCAGCGCCGTAAGCCCCAAGTGCCGGTTTACTGCGATCGCACGGCCAATTTCACGATCGTGCGCTTTATCAGCCACCCTGAAGCGGCGGTGAATTCTCGTTTTCTGCGCCAGTGGGTCCAGCAGGTGCGGGTTTGGTTAGCTCAGGGGGTTGCGGTTTATTTCTTTGTCCATTGCCCGGAGGAGGGGCGATCGCCCGGTTTGGCGCGACGATTTCAGGCGATGTTGGAAACTGCTGCGGTGCCCGTGCCGCCGCTACCCTGGAACCAAATTCCCCAGCCGGATCAGCAGTTGACGCTCTTTTGAGGCTGGCTCAGGAGCGGTTTCCAATCAAGGGTCGATCGGTTGTGATGCATCGCTGTCTGGGACGGTATGCAGAATTTATAGGGGTGTTCTATTGCTTTTGAAGGTAGGCGGGGTAGACTGGAGGCCAATTTTTAGCAGCTCGTTTTGACAGGCCAAGTGTTAGGGTCTACCGGGTAGAGGCGCAATGCTAATTTTTGCGCTCAGTCTCTGCACTGTGCTACGACTGCGTTACTGTGCTGCTATCCGTGTTGCTATCCGTGCTGCTATCCGTGCTGCTATCCGTCATGGGTTAGCACCCTAGTTTGACGGTCTGACCCTGCTCCTATTTTGCTGGATTGCCCATGACTGCCCCCCGATCGCCCCAAATCACGGTTTATCCGCCGGTCCCCCCCAAGCCTGCCCAAGCCTCACCCCCTGTGGTGGTGGATATTACGGCGGAGGTGGCGACGGAGGAGGTTGTCTGGGAAGAAGCGGCGACGGAGGTTGCGGCGATGGGGAGTGCGACAACAGGGAGTGCGGCGATGGGAACTGCGGCGACGGGAACTGCGGCGATGGGGGTTGCAATAACCGAGAGTGCGGTGACAGGGGTTGTGGCGACGGGGGTTGCAATAACCGAGAGTGCGGCAATGGGGGCTGTGATAACAGAAGGCGCGGCGACTGAGGGCACGGCAGCGGGGGTTGCGATAACCGAAGGTGCGGCAACAGGAGTCAGGGCAACAGAGACTGCAAGGCAAGGGCTGGAGCGGGAGGGAACTGCGGCTTCGATCGTCCCTGAGGTGAAGCCAAAACGGAAGAAACGGCGATCGAAGACGGTTAAAGCCCCGAAAACCCCTGAAAGCTCCACTCTCAGCTCTGAAATGGAAACCCCAACGCCAATGGATGCTCTCCCCACTGCTACCGAAGATTTGCCCTCCACAGATCCTGCTAATCCGCCCCAGTTACGTCCCTATCAACTTGAGCTAGTTGAAGCATTGCGGGAAAAGGTGCGGGAAGGCTTTAAGCGCATTGTGATTATTGCCGGAACTGGAGCCGGTAAAACGGTAATTGGGGGCCATATTTGTGCCTTGGCTGAGTCTACGGGGTCTAAACTGCTGTTTTTAGTGCATTTAGATGTTCTGGTGGGTCAGACCTATGCCAAGATGCAGGCATTTGGGTTGCATTGCGGGTTTATTAAAGCGGGCTGGCCGGAAGATCCCAGTGCGCCGATCCAGATTGCCAGTGTGCAGACGATGGCGAAACGGGGATGGTGGCGAGAGTGGCCCGCAGATTTGATTTTCTACGATGAGGGACATACAACGGCCTTTAGCCAGGTTGGGCAAGAGGTTTTATACCAAACGCACCCTAGTGCGGTCCATATTGCCATGACAGCAACGCCCTATCGCCTAGGGGATGAACAGTTGGGGGATCATTTTGAAACCTTTGTGGCGGCTCCCCCGCCGGTGGTGCTTCAGCAGATGGGGTTCCTGGCTCCCATGCAGTATTACGGGCTAGCCTTGGAGGATCAGATTGATTTGCAGGGTGTGCAAACGGTGGCGGGGGATTATGATGAAAAGGGGCTGAAAAATGTCTGCGATCGGCCAGATTTGGTGCAGCGCATTGTGCAGGAGTGGCAGCGGTTAGTGCCGGGGAAGCGATCGATCGCCTTTTGCATTGATGTTGAACATGCACGCCATGTGGCCGCAGCATTCCAAGGGGCAGGGGTGACCGCAGAAGCCGTAGACGGGGGGACTCCCCCTAAGGTACGGCAAAAGCTTTACCAAGCGCTGGCTAAGGGCGATTTACTGGTACTGACTTCTTGTAATGTCATCAGTATTGGCTTTGATGTGCCTGCGGTTGAGGTGGGTTTGCTGCTGCGACCGACGTTATCCTTGGCGTTGCATCACCAGCAAATTGGGCGAGTTATGCGGATTAGCCCAGAAACGGGGAAAAGCCACGGTATTATTCTCGATCAGGCTGGGAATCTTCAGCGTTTGGGCTTTCCAGAGGATGTTCTGCGCTATGAGTTGCCGGTGGGGGGGATGCCGAGCCAAGGGCTAAGCCAGGGAATGCCAGAGGGCAAGCCGAGTAAGATGTGTCCCCAGTGTCAGCGCTGTGTGGCGATGGTTTCGATGCTGTGTCCGGGGTGTGGGTTTGACTGGGCTGCCGATCGGCCTGTGTATACCGAGGACTTAATTCAACTCCTGACCCGCGAGCAAGTGCGGCAAATTGAGGATGAACCCACTCGCTATCGCTTCTTCCAGGGGCTGCGGCGCTACTTTTTCCGCCGTAACTATGGTCCTGGCCTAGTGAAGCAAGAATATTTTGACTATTTTGGCGTTTTTCCGCCGGAGGAGTGGTATCAGGGGTCGATCTTCGGCAAGGTTCCCAGTGGCTACGATCGCCAAGTTTACTTTGAGTATCTTCAGGCGACGGCCTACCGCTTGGGCAAGGGCCAGGATTGGCTTGTTGCAGAGTTTGAGCGGGAGTTTGGGCCGGGGAGTTGGAGCCAGGGTTAGGGCGATCGGCCCCGGTGGTGCTTTGGGATTCTTGCAATCCCGTGGTGAGGTTAATCCCGTGGTGAGGTTAATCCTGGGGTTACTGCAACCCTTCGACCTCCGCGATCGTTAGTCCCGTCTTCTCTGCAATCAACGCTACCGGTAGGACTCCCAACAGCGATCGGGCAATCTCGATCGCCTGCTGACGTTGACCTTGTTGAATGCCTTGCTCCAAGCCCTGCTCTAAGCCCCGCTGGATGCCCTGCTCCAAGCCCTGCTCCAAGCCCCGCTGGATACCCTGCTCCAAGCCTTGCTCCAAGCCCTGCTGGATGCCCTGTTCCAAGCCTTGTTGGATGCCCTGCTCTAGGCCCTGCTGCGAGGCGAGAATGATGCGGTTGCGTTGGTCTTCGATGAAAATCTCTTGTTTTTCCAAGGTTTCTAGTTCCTTGCGGCTTAATAGGTTCCGCTCTGCGATCGCGAATGCCTGACTCAGTGGCTCTGAGTCGGTGAGTGGCTCTGGGACCACTTCTAAGGTATCTGCTGTTTTAATAAAGTAAATCCACTGATCGGTGAGGGTTGCCAGCTCCTCCAGAGACTTCGTGAACTTTGGTAACTCCACAAAGACTAACTGTAAGGCATCGGTATAAACCGAGTCTGCTGTTTCTTCTCGGAGAGAATAGCGGGAGATCACCTTAGAATGCTCTGGAAAAACCTCAAAATCCGTAATTGTCAAGGCAATCACCGGATTGAGCTTGGCATAGCTCTGGCCAGAATCCAACTGAATGCAAAATGCCTTGGCTGCGTTGTAGAGCACTCGCTTTTGAAAGGCAAACACATTGAGCACCTGCATCTCGATAATCACGGTTTCCGTCCCTGTTGCTGTGGAAACCGTCGCCTTCACGTCTAAAAACGAGTCTTTTAGCCCTGATGTTGGGGGGGCTTGATAGGGATCGATAATCTCTAAATCGACGATCGTGTCGGTTCCCCCATAGAGCAAAGCATTGAGAAAACTGATCAAGATGCCTTTGCTCTGGCGAGACCCAAAAATTTTCTTAAAGGCAAAGTCAGTTTTTGGACTCAGAAATCGCATGGTTCACCTCCACGGGGTGCATCTTAATTGTGGAACGAGCAGGGTGGAACGAGCGGCTGCCGGTCCCGGTCTGTCGTAGGTGCTGCTTACCAGTGTGCCGTAGATTGACCTGA